>NZ_JANQCZ010000012.1:0-38271 GCF_024723605.1 Campylobacter sp. LMG 17559 | reverse complement strand
TGCACGTGCTGCTTCAATAGCTGCATTTAATGCAAGTAGGTTAATTTGATCAGCAATATCTCTAATAACATCGGTTACATCTTTAATATCACTACTTTGTTTAATAACCTCTTCAGTTCTTGCTGCTACTGCATTCATAGAAGCACTCATTTCTTCAACTGCAGCTGCACTTTCTTGTAAAGAATCGGCTTGTTTTTGCGCACCATCATTAAGTTTTAAAACACTCTCTTTTAAAGAATCAGCCTTAGTTTGAAGCATTTCACCTTGTTTTAATGAAGCCTGAAGCATTTTTCTAATCTCTGCACCTACTGCATTAAGTGATTTTTCTATCTCACCTTCTGCATTTTCAAGTTTATCTGAAAAATCAAGATTTTGAAAACTTGCAAATACTCTTTCTATTTCATTTAAATCTTTACCGATTTTTTCTTGCATATCATCAAGCATTTTGTTTAATACTTCTTTTAATTCTACAAGTTTTGGATTTACAGGATTTGCTTCTATCCTTTGAGTGAAATATCCTTTTTCTATTTCACAAGAAACTTCTAAGATATTTTGTACAGTGATATCATCTTTTTCTAAACAAGTATGAATATACTGAACATTATCATTAATCACACCAGCCATTTTACCAATTTCATCATTATATCTAGGTTTTAAAACTTCAACTGTTGAAATTTCATGATTTAAATATTTAAAGAATTTCATCATGTGTTCTTGTAATCTTGCAATTCTATTTGTTATTATAGTTTTCATACTAATTCCAAGAACTAATATTATAATAACTATAGCAACTAAACCACTTATTAGTATAACATTTCTTAATTCAGCAATAGAAGCATCAATAACCTTTTGCGGTGCAACAGCAAGCATAGACCATAAAATTCCTGTATTAGGCCATACTTCAAAAACTCTTATTGCTCCATGATATTTCGAACCATCATCCGCAATATAATCAATACTTACAACCTGCACTTTCTTTATAGATTCAACAACATTGGTGGCATTTTTATTTACATCGGTTATTTTTCTTGTAACAAAATCTGCATTTGGATGTGTAGCTATAATCCCTCCGTTAGATAATAATATTCTTCTATCTCCTTCAAAAACAGATCTAGAAGGATCATTAAAATCATTAGCTAATACTTTCATATCAAATATCATACCAAGCACACCTAAAACTTTTCCGTGTTTGTCTACAAGTGGTGTGGCTATATTTGAACCAAATATTTTTTCGCCATTAATATTAAACCATCTTGGTTCTCCAAAATACAATTTATCGCCACCCATAATATGTTTAATACCCCTTAAAGATGATAAATCTTCACTTGCTTGTATAGTTTTCATACCGCCAGGGTTCAATATATCTGAGTCTTTCATTAATACCATAAATTCATTCTTACTTGTAAAGTATTTATTATCTAAACCCATATTTTTATAAGTTGACCCATCTTTTAAATAATAATACCCATAAGCAATAGTAGAACTAGCATCTATAGTTTCACCAAGAATATTTTCTATTCTTTTTTCTGATATAGGACCCTCTTCAAGTAAGGTGTTGAAGATTTTTTGTGTTCCAATAGCAGAAATAAAAAATGATTTTATAGCAGCTTCAGCAGAATTTGTATAGCGAAAAACTGAAGTAACAAGCGTTTTGTCAATCTGCTGAGTTAAAGTGTTTGTAGATTTTTGTATAATCAATAAAGACAAACTAGCCAAAATTAAAACAACAGTTGACACTACAATAGCGATAACTTTTGTACTAAGTTTTAATTGCTTCCACATTAAGTACTCCTTAAGCAAAGTAAAATATTTTTATAATTATAAAAACTTATCATTAAATAAAAATAAAAATTATTATATTTTTATTTTTATTTTATAAATAATTTTAAACAAGTATGTTTTTTTGCTAAAATATCTATAAAATATATATGACGTGGGGGCAACGGATTTTTAACTAATGAAATTTGCTATTTATATTTAAAATATATTAAAAGTTATAAAATCGATTTGTCCATTTTCACTAATAATACTAAGAGTATACTTGCCTTTTTTTAAATTTAAAGCCAAAGATTCTTCCTTGCCTTCGAAAATTAACTCTTGATTTAAATACCA
The DNA here is from genome assembly GCF_024723605.1 of Campylobacter sp. LMG 17559. Lineage (NCBI taxonomy): Bacteria > Pseudomonadati > Campylobacterota > Epsilonproteobacteria > Campylobacterales > Campylobacteraceae > Campylobacter > Campylobacter sp. LMG 17559. The sequence goes on along the minus strand of NZ_JANQCZ010000012.1, from coordinate 36,159 downwards.
AAAAAGTTTTTCTTTCTTAGGATTTATGAGTTTAATTAACAATTTTTGCTTACTCTTTAAGTCTTTTGGCAAAATGATATTGAGATTATTTATTGGATAAATAATTTTTAAATTTTGATTATAATTTTGCAAATTTTGCCTTTCTTTTGCAAAAAATGCTTGTGCTTTAGAAGGTAAATTTAATATAATCTTTTTCTTTGCATGGATGAAATTTTGATCTAAAGAATCAACTTCTTTGTTTTTATACATAAAAACTTCTTTTAAAAATGGCGAAGTCCTTAAAACATTTGCACTTTGTGGGTAAAATACCTCTTTAAAATCAAATTTATAATCATATCTATATCCTGTTTGATTTTCTATCTTTATAGTAACTAAATCACTAGGCTTTTCAAATTCTAAATTAACCCCATCAAGTAAAGATAAAAGCTCAAAAAATAGTTCTCCTGCTATACTCACACCATATAAATTTGCATTTGCTTCGCCATTAAAATTTCCAACCCATACTCCTAAAGTGTATTTTGGAGAAGTTCCTATAGCCCAGGCATCTTTTCTACCATAACTTGTGCCTGTTTTCCAAGAGATGATAGTATTAAAATCATATTGTCTTAAACCTACTCTATCTAAATCCTTTAAGGTTTGTAAGGTTAAAAAGCTTGCTCCATCACTAATAAATTTTTTATTTTCTTTAGTAAATGTATTTTCTTCATACAAAAGCTCTTTAAAGTTTCCATAATTTCCAAGCCCTAGATAAATTTTTACCATATCTTCTAAACTAAATTCTTTTGTGCCCAAAATCAAAGAAAGTCCATATTTTTTAAAATTTTCATCTTCAAAATCTAAAATATATTTGAGTTTATAAAAAAACTTCTCATACCCATATTCTGCAAGCAAGCTTACAAAAGGGATATTAAGTGATTTTTGCAAAGATTCTTTTGCACTAATAAAACCATGATATTTTTTATTTGCATTTTGTGGAACAAAATTAGAAAAAAATGTAGGCACATCAAGCATTAAAGATTCAGGCACTATAAACCCCTCATCTATAGCAAAAGCAAAAAGTAAAGGTTTTAAGGTTGAACCCACACTACGCTTTGCAATAACTCCATCAACTTGACCAAAACTTGAAAAATCATAAAAATCATTAGAACCTACATAAGCTAAAACTTTATTTGTTTTGGTATCTGCTAATAATATAGCTAAATTTTTTATACCCTTTTGCTCTAATTTATAAGAATATTCCTTAGCTTTTTCTTCAAATTTGATTTGAATTTTTTTATCTATACTAGAAATGATTTTTTCTTTATCCGCTAAAAGCCTACGTGCTAAATGCGGAGCTAAGTTTTTTCTTGCTTTAAAACTAGGAAGTTTTTCAGCCTTTGCAAGAGTTAAGATATCTTTAGAAAAATATCCCTTTTCAAAAAGCCTATCAAGCAAGGCATTGCGTTTTTTTAAAAGCTTATCTTTGTTTTTTTCAAGATTAATCAAACCTGGATTATTAGGAAGCACAGCAAGCAAGGCTGCTTCACTCCAAGTAAGATCTTTTAAATCTTTTTCAAAATAAAACAAACCCGCACTTGCAACACCTACTAAATTTCCTCCATAAGGGGCATTGTTTAAATAAAGCTTTAGAATTTCATCTTTTTCATAAGCACTTTCTAAAGCAAAAGCTTTGATGATTTCGTTAAATTTATTAAAATATGTGCGTTTATTTTGCTCTAGAAGTTTGATTGTTTGCATAGAAATTGTACTTGCACCACTTCTTTTACTTGAAAAAAGATTATTTTTAAAAGCTCTTATAAGCGCTAAAAAATCTACTCCATAATGAAAATAAAAATTTTTATCTTCATATAAAAGAACTGCACTTTTTAATTTTTGCGGTATAAACTCACTCTCTAAATGCCATTGTTCGTTAGAATCTAAAAATACACTAAGAATTTCTTTGTTTTTATCAAGCAAAACCTTGCTATAAGTGCCTTTAAATAAATCCTTGCTATCAAAACTAAAATAAACTAAGCCTATGTAAAAACATAGGCTTAAAAAGCATATTGCAAGGCTTATTTTGATCTTCACTGCACTACTTTGACTCTTTTACTCTCACTTAAAGCTTTATAAGCATTATCATACATTGCTTCAGCATAAGCTCCACTCAAAGTATAAACACCTGGAGTAACAGCACTTAATTTCACAAAAAATTCTCTTGATTCATCAGAATATAAAGGAAAGAAATACATGATTTTATCATCTCTTATATCGACAAAATCATAATAAGAATTTTTTACAAAATCAGGAGCTTCATCATCTAAAAGATCATGTACTATCTCCCATCCACTTGGTAAAATTTGAGTTAAAGCTATATTAGAAGTACCTGGATAATTTTTATTTGATATTTTTAATTTCATATAAAAAATTTGAGAACTTTTTATAGTGCTTTCATCTATTTCATTTCCATTTTCATCATAAAAACTTCTTTCTATATACATACGCTGTGCAAAAGGTTCAGCAATACCTTTTTTAATACCCTCTACTCCAAAATGCACATAAGTATCTTCTTTAGCTTCTATCAAAGCACCACCTTGATTAAACTCAAATTTAGAAAAACTTGCATTGAGCTTTTTACTCTCACCATTAATTTTTACACTTGCATTAATGGTTTTAGAACTTTCATCACTAAAGCTATTTGCCAAAGCATATAAAGCATAACCTGTGCTTTGAGTGCTAAGCCAAGCTTGGCCTTCTAAAGTTTTTTTAATATCATCTAATAATTCATCATTATCTTTACTATAGATTATTTTATACGCATTTGCAATAATAGCTTCATCTCTTAGAAAAGATCCATAGGTGTGAGTATAATTAGCTTTTTCATCAGGCTTTATGCTTAAATTTTTAGCTATATTCAAAGCTACCTCATCAAAACCTGCTAATTTATAAGCTGCACTAAGTTGCCAAAGACTCACATTGTTTAAGCTTTGCAAATAAGCACTATCTTCATAAATAGCATTCATTATGCTTAAATTTGGCTCTTTTGCTAAGGCTAAAAGATATAAAGAATTTATTCTAATTTCTTTATTTGTTTGAGCTTTTAAAACATAGCGTTTTTGATAATCAAGCCATGCTTTAAACATACCCTCGCTCACATAATAACCTCTTTCTTTAGCCAAAATCATAAACATACCCGCATAATTACTTCCCCAAGCATCAGAATCTTTAAGTCCTTGCCAATAAGCAAAACCACCATTGGCAGTTTGAAAATTTGCGTATTTACTTAACAATGCATTGATATTGTTAATATTTTTTTGTTCATTTGCTCCTTGATCAAGTTTTTGTAAAAAAAGTTGTGGTAAAACTGCTGAAGTGCTTTGTTCTATACATCCATAAGGATAATTTTGCAAGTATTTTAATCTGTGATTTATATTTAAAATAGGCTTAGAACTCACACTTAAAAACGCCACTGGATTAATATGATCTTGTGTGATTTTAAACTCCATAGAGGTATTTGCAGGAATTTTAAAAGATTTACCCTCGTAAGCAATGGTATTTAGTGCTTTTATGTCAATTTGAGTATTTTGAGTATAAGTGTAATCTTTTGCATTTAAACTTAACTCTATTTCTTCTACTCCAAGCTTGTTTGAATTTACTTTTGCATTAACATAAATATCTTTGCTTTTTTCATTGCCAAAATCAATTAAAATTTCATCGTTTTCAAAATTTATGAGTGAATTTTTTGTTTTTAGTTTAAGTTTTGCATTTTTTACATCATCATCTACTTTAAATACTTGCACCAAAAGCTTAAACTCATCATCAAGCCTTAAAGCCCTTGGCAATGTTTCAAGCATTACAGCAGGTGCGCTAACTTGGATATCTTTAGAAGCACTACCAAAACCTGCTAAGTTGTTTGCCACTACCATAACTCTAACCGAACCTAAGTATGATGGCATATTAAATTTTAATTTTGCATAACCATTTTCATCACTTTGTACTGGCTCTTGAAACAATACAACAGGTTTAAAGCGTCTTGCTTTTTCATCATTTTTGCTTTTATTTGCTCTACTTTCTAAGAAAACATCACCGCCCGTAGTTAATACCTTAGAAGCATTAGAAATATTTTTAGCAATGATTTTATCATAGGTATCATATATACTCATGTTAAAGCGTGTTTTTTGGTAAAAATACCCCCAAATATCTGGGGTTTTAAAAGCATTCACATCAAGCAAGCCCTCATCTACAATAGCTACAGTATAAGTATAACTTTGCTTGTTTTTACTTTGAATTTCTACTTCAAAATCTTGTTTTGGCATGATTTTATCCGGTACTTTTAAATCAAGTTCAATTTTACTTTGCTCATCTACTACATTTAAAGGCACCACACCAAAAAGTCTTAAGGCTCTATCATTAGTGTATTGATCATAATCTTGAAGTAAAATCACGCTCACATAAACATTTGGCATATATTCTTTAAGAATAGGAATTTCAACCTTTGTAATATCTTCATGCGTATCTATCACAAAGCGTTTTAAAACCTTTGCATTATCATTTAAAGTAACAACGGCTTTTGCGCCCTTAACACTTTCAAATTCTATAAAAGCTGTTTCATTTGGCTTGTATTCTTTTTTATCACTTTTTATTTTTAAAGAACTCACTATATCAGCATTACTTGGCGCACCAAAACTACTAATATAAAAAAACTCTCCTGTGCTTGTTTTACTTTGTGTATCTTCAAGTTCTATGAACATTTCACCATGATATTCTTTTGGATCAAATTCTATTTTAACCGGTTTATCCTTACTTAAAATACTTCCTTGAATAATGATTTGTGTGTTTTTATCTTTTTTGAGTGATTTTAAAAAATCATCATAATTATCATAATCCCACCACCAAGAATAATCATTTGCATAAATAGTATATTTAATTTCCCTATTTGCTATCAAATTCTCATCAAAATCACTCACAATGGCTTCAAAATTGATAATAGAACCTGAGCTTAAATAGTGATTTTTTAAACGCTTAATACCTACAAAATACTCATGCAATATTACTTGTGAATTTACAAGTGCTTCAACCGATCTTGAACCTTTTTCAAAAACCCTAGCCCTTATGCTAGCTTCTAAATTATATGGGGTATTTTTTAAAAAGTCATTTAAAATAAATTCTTGCTTTGTAAAGCCATTTTCATCTAACATACCTTTTAAATTATCTTGATATTTTTGCACTAAAACACTAGGATTTGAAAAAATGTATTCTGGGTATTTTAAATTTTTATATTCTTTTTTACTTACAAATAAATCAGCTTGATATTGTAAATTACTCGCTGGTGTTCCAAAAAGATATTTTGAACTAATATTAAAATCTAATTTTTCATTTTCTTTTATACTTTTTGGAGCTTGCATAGATACTTTTATACGATTTGACACTATATTTTGTACTAAAATTTCTTTATCAAAAATCGTATTTGCAAATTCAACCCTAGCTAAATACACTCCACTTAAAGCTTGTTGATCAAGTGAAATCTTTTTATAAAAAGTTCCATTACTCAAAGGCTCAAGCTTGATTTTATCCAAAAGCTTTTTATTGCGTGGGTCAAAAAAACTTAAAAATATTGGATGATTAACAGCTCCTTTATCATTTCTTGCAACCATAGTTAAATGGATATCATCACCTGGTCTATAAACCCCTCTTTCTGTGTAAATAAATACTTTATTTTGAGAAGTTAAATCAAAACCATCAACATCAAAACCATCATACAATAAAGGCGAACTTAAACGTAAAATAGAAGCTTGTTTATCTTTTGAAGCAATGATAAATAAAGCTTTTGATTCATCAATACCATCAAAAACAGCCAAACCATTATCATCACTCATTTTAGAAGCTAAAACTTGATTGCTTTTGCTAATAACATCAACCTTAACCCCACCTAAAGCCTTTTGCGTGGTAAAATCTCTCACATCTACAAAAAGCTTTTTATTTAAATTTTGAGCAATCAAAGCTATATCTGAAAAAATTAAGTTCTTGCTTACTTTTGCTTTTTGGTTAAAAAATCTATATTTTTTCCAACTCTCCATTCCCTCATCAAAAACATAATCAACATCTTCTTCTTTAAAATAAAGCTTGACTATAAACACACCACTTAAATCTTTCAAACCATCTAACACTATCTCATTTTCTTGCCATTGATTTTTGGTATTTTTTATATCAAAGTCTTTTTTTAACACTATTTCACTAGTATAATCACTCTCTGAAAAAATATCACTATCATAATCGCTTAAATTTTTAGCACCTTGAAGATTTTTATATCTTAAATATTCACTTAAGTTATTTGAAAATACTTGATAAACTTCCAAACGAACCTTTTTAATATTCATACTCTTAAAAGCTATTTTTTTACTCGCCTTGCTAGATAAAAACACTCCTTGATTTGTAAAACTTATAGCAGGCTCATAGTCTTTTAAACTTACTTGAGTTTTATAATTTTCTTTTGTACTAATTCCATCAGCACTTTTAATCCCTTGAGCAAGTTGAATTTCATAAGTTTTATTTGGGGAAAAATTACCTGTAAGCTTGATTTTATTTCCAAAAGCTAATGCCTTAAAATCTACTTCTGGGGTAATAAAAATCAATTCTTTTAAATTCTGATCTTGTGAAATATTTTGAGAAAAAAGCAATTCTATGTTTTTATTAACTATATTTGCATTTTGAAAAACAAATTCGCTCTTTGCAAGCAAAATATACTCTAAATCTATATTTTTCTCTAAACCTAAAATTTCTTTATCAAAAACTACTTTTACATTAGTATTAGTATTTTTGATACTTAGTGCTTTAGAATATATACTTGCTATATCACCTTGGATGATGATTTTATCTATTTGAATTTCTTTTTCTTGTGCAGTAATTTTAATAGCTTTTAACAATTCATCTTTATTAAGAGTATAAAAACTTTGAATATTTAAAATTAATACACTCTCATCATTTGAAATATTTTGAAAATATCCTTTAATATCTAGTTTTTCAAAAGGAGTTTGGACTTTTAATTGCACTTTTTCATTTGCTAAAATATCATTTAAATCTATAAAAATATCATATGCTTGATTTGCTTTTAAAGCTGTAAAAATATTTAATCTTGTGGGTGTTTCAAACTCATATTTTACTTTTGTCTTTTGATTATTAACAATAATTTCTCTTTCTTTTATAACGCCTATTTCTTGATTAATAATATTAGTATTAAACTCTATAAAAATACTTTGCGTGTTTTCATTAAAACCATAAGCTCTTATAGCAGAGCTTTTATCTTCATTTTTAGAACAAGCAAACAATAAACTTGCAAGCAAAAATGCAAAAAAACAATGTAAAAACCTTCTCATAAATACCTCATTTTAGTAAATTTTTTAAATTATATCTAAATTCACTCTTGCTTCACTCAAAAAATTATATAATTCTTGCATAAAAAATAAAGGAGAAAAAATGAAAAAGAAAATCGCTACATTATTAACAGTTTTAGGTCTTTCAAGTCTTGCTTATGCAGATGGAATTTATGGAGTGATAGTAGATGTAAATGATGGTGCAAAAACCATTTTAATTGACACCACTTACGGTCAAAAAATGAATGTAAAAATTCTACCAAATACTGAAATTGATATGGATGATTGTGGTATTTTTGGTATGGATAAATACGGCACTTTTAGAGATTTAAAAGTAGGAACTTTTATAGAAGCTGAAGTTTTCCATGGCTATGCTCAAACAACACCAAATCCACAAACACCAAATCAAGTTCAAAATATAACTGCTAAAGAAATCAAAATCGAATGCAAAAAAAGAGCTTATTAAGCAAAATAACTCCTAAAAAGGAGTTATTTTAATGCGTTTTTTTCTTATGCTAGTTTGCATTAGCACTTTTGCATTTGCTTATAAAGTTCAAGGCATCTTAAAAAATACCACAGCTCACACAATAAGCATTCAAACAAGTTTTGATAATAATTTAATCATCACAATTTTACCTCAAACACGTATTGATGTTTATGGTTGTGGAATTTTTGGAAGCAATAAAAAACAAGCTAATGTACAAGATTTAAAAAAAGGAAGCCTTGTTAAAATTAAAGGCAGTAAAAATGGAAGTATTATCATCGCTGAAAAAATTATAGTTGAATGCGATAATCAAAGAAGAGCTTATTAAGATAATAGCTCTTCTTTGTCTTCTTTATTGATTTTTTCTATATAAAGACTTTGCGAAGGAAAAGCAAAGCTGAGTTTATTTCTTTCAACAATTTTCATTAACTCAAGCAGAATACTTTGTCTTGCCTCTCTAAAACCACCTGCATCTACTGCTTTGGTATAAAAATATACTTCTATATCAATAGAACTTGCACCAAAACCACTCACAGCCACATAAGTGTTATTTTTATACCCTTCTAAGTCATTTACTGAAACTAAATTTTGTCTGTATCTAGCGCGTGTTCCACCATGATTTAACGCGCTATCATCAACTTGGGCTATCAAAGGACTAGTAGCTAATAAATATCTTATATCTTCTACACATTGTTCAAGTTGCTCAGGTCTTGCATCATAAGTGACACCGATAAATAATTTTACATGGCGTCCTATTTTTCTTTTACTCCAATTTTTTATATTTGTTCCCATGATGGTTGAGTTTGGTAAAAATACTAAAGAATTATCAAAAGTTCTAATGGTGGTTTTTCTAAGTCCAATTTCTACTATGGTTCCTTCTATACCTGAAATTTCCACCCAATCGCCTTGATTAAAACTATTATCAAAAAGTAAAAGCACAGAAGCAAAGAAATTTGCGATAATATCCTTAGCTGCTAATGCCACCGCCAAACCACCAATACCTAAAGATGCAATTAATGCTGAAATATTAAATCCTAAGTGCGCTAAAACAAATAAAACAGCTATTACTATAATGATAAAATATAAAATTTTAATGATTAAATTAACCACTTCACGCTTACCACTTTTTTCAGCAAGCTTTGCAACAATCACCATGCCATAACTATCAAAGATATTTATCACAAGCCAAGCAGTTAAAATAACATAAGCAATAGATAAAATATTGCTAATTCTTATATCAACAGGCGCAGGATAGTAAAAAATAGTAAAACAAATTCCTATAGCATAAGTAAATAAAAACCAACCTACCGGCCCTTGAAGTTTTTCTAGAAAATGAGTTTTTATCTCCATATTAGCTGAATTTTTTCCAAATAAGCGTATAAGTATAAAATATAAAATCTTTGCTAGATAAAACTTCAAAGAATAAAAAAAGACAATTACAGCGATAGAAATGACTATTTTTCCAAGATTTACGCTACTAATAGAAGTTTGTTCATTAATATAATTAATCGCATTTTGCAAACCTAAACCTGTAAATAAAAAATTAGTTTCAAGCAAACTAGCATTGTTTCTTAGATAAACTAAAATTTCATTATAAGATTTTATAGCATTTCTTAAATTATTTTCATTGATTTCTAAGGTTCTAAGCTGAGCAATATCATTAATTTTTTCTTTATCTAAGGTAAAATTAAAAACCATATCTTCTTTAAGCACATCAATACTTTTATCAATAATGCTTCTTATAGTCTGACTTTGTGCTCCTTCGATAAAAACTTTTTCTAATTCAAAGATGCATAGGTAAAAATGTTCTGCAGAGGTTAAATTTAAAAGTTTAATTTTATTATCCACATAATCATAATATCTTTTCTTAGCTTGAGCATTTTCAACACTTTTTTGCAAAGCATTTTTAGTTTGTAAAAAGTCTTTTGCCTCTTTATCATCAATTTTTTGAGATACCATTTTTAAAGGTAAAGTAGTTAAAATTGCAGCTTTTTGTTTTTCTATTTCTTTAATATTATCTTGAAATTCACTGCTATTTGTATCGCTATTTTTAAAACTTTCTAAAAGTAAATTTAGCTCTATGTAATTTTGCACTAGGGCAAAAATACTATTTTTATCCTCTAAAGCGTTTTTTTCTTGTGCATATAAAGCATTAACAAATAAAAAAAGCAAAATAATGCTAAAAATCTTTTTCATGGTTTTCTCGCTCTCTCTTGAATTAAAACAAAATTTTCAAAATTAAAATCATACTCATAAATTTCACCCGTTTCTATGATGTAATACCAAGCATGGAGTTCAATTTCTTTTTTATTTAAAGCTTCTTCAACGCCTGGATAAGTTAATAAATTTTGCAAAGAATTTACCAAATTCATTTTTTCAGTCATCCAAGAACGCATAGCTAAATCACTACCTGCAATCTTTAAAACCTTATTTTTTATAGGCTCAAGCAAAGTAAGCCATTTTTTGACATTAGGCATATTTTTTAAATCATTTTCGTTTGCATATAAAGCCGCGCAGCCTCCGCAATTACTATGACCGCAAACTATAATATTTTTTATATGTAAAGAATTAAAAGCATATTCAATAGCTGAAGTAGTTGCTAAAAAATCATCCCCGACTCTATAAGGTGGAACGATATTGCCTATATTTCTTACAACAAAAAGCTCGCCTGGACCTGTATTAGTGATTAAGTTTGGTATCACTCTTGAATCAGCACAACCTATAAAAAGCGTATGAGGATTTTGCTTGTTTTTTAAACTTTCAAAAAGCTCTGCATGCTCTTTAAAATCTTCTTGCATAAATTTTAAAGCACCATCGATCAAGTCTTTCAAGAATAGTCCTTTTTTGTATTTTAACAAGACATTATACTAAAATTATTTTTACTTAAACCAAATCAATAAATTTATTTTTTGTTATATTTTTATGTAGTTTTAATCTTTCATTTATCTTTTTTTTGTAAATTTTGGTTTTAAAAATTATTGGAGGATTTTAATGAGTCTTTATGATAGAGATTATTCTAACTCTAAAACTCAAGAATTTGAAGGTTATGCTAGAAGTGATTTAAGCATTTTTATAAAACAAACTTATCAGCTTTTTGCTGCTTCATTATTAGCTGCAACAGCGGGCGCTTACATAGGAATTTTTGCCCTAGCGCATTTATTTGCACAATCTCAAGCAACTTTTTGGATTTTATTTATTGTTGAAATTGGTTTATTGTTTGCATTACAATGGAAAAAAAGAGAAGCTCCGCTTAATTTAATTTTACTTTTTGCCTTTACTTTTGTTTCAGGGCTTACTTTAACACCACTTTTATATTCAGTTTTAGCACTTCCTGCAGGGGCTAGCATCATCGCTCAAGCTTTTGCTTTAACAACAGTAGCTTTTGGTGCTTTAAGTGTATTTGCTATGAATACAAAAAGAGATTTTACTATGATGGGAAAAATGCTTTTTATAGCTTTAATCGTTATCGTAGTGGCTTCTTTAATTAATCTATTTTTCCAAAGCTCACTTGTGAGTTTAGCTATTTCTAGTATTGGTGCAATTTTATTTTCTTTTTACATCCTTTATGATACTCAAAACATCATTAGAGGAAACTATGAAACACCAATCGAAGGCGCAGTTGCTCTTTATCTTGATTTTATCAACCTTTTCATCTCTCTTCTTAATATTTTAAGAAGCTTTAATAGCAGATAAAAATTTGCGAGATTTTTTCTCGCAAATTTTCTTTACCTCTTTCAAGTTTTTATCAAACTTTTTAAGTTAAAATACTCATTTTATTTTCAATAAGGAAAATTCATGACTACTCTTTTAATTATTTTGCAATTTGCAATTGTTGTGATTATTTGTATTGCAGTTTTATTACAAAAAAGTTCAAGCATAGGACTTGGAGCTTATAGTGGAAGTAATGAAAGTTTATTTGGAGCAAAAGGTCCTGCGGGATTTTTGGCTAAATTTACTTTTGTAATGGGTGTTTTACTTATTGCTAATACAATTGCTCTTAGCTATATGTATAATAATGCTAATTCTAACTCACTTGCTGAAAAAGCAGAACAAATTTTACCAAAAGCACCTGAGACAAACACAACTAACATTCCAGTTGCACCAAGTGCCCCAATTAGCGAAAGCAACACTAGCAAATAAAAAGGATAAACCATGCTAAATGAAATTTATACCAAACAAAAACAACAATCAGATAAAAGCTTAGAGGCCTTAAAAAAAGATTTTACCACTATAAGAACTGGTAAAGTAAATATCAACATACTTGATCATATTCATGTTGATTATTATGGTAGTGTAACCCCGCTTAATCAGGTAGCAACAGTTTTAGCAACCGATGCTTCAACTATTAGCATTACTCCTTGGGAAAAATCAATGCTAAAAGCTATAGAAAGTGCCATAGCTGCAGCAAATATAGGAGTAAATCCAAACAATGATGGTGAAAGTGTGAAATTATTCTTTCCACCTATGACAAGAGAACAAAGAGAAGAAAATGCTAAAAATGCCAAAGCTATGGGAGAAAAGGCTAAAGTGGCTATTAGAAACATTAGAAAAGACGCAAATGATGCGGTTAAAAAATTAGAAAAAGATAAAGCAATTTCAGAAGATGAAGCCAAAAAAGCTTATGATGAGGTTCAAAAACAAACTGATAATTACACAGCAAAAGTAGATGAATTAGTTAAAAACAAAGAAGCAGAACTTTTAAAGGTTTGATAATGAACTTAGAACAAATTTATAAAGATTGTGGGGCATACCTACAAGGGCATTTCTTGCTTAGCTCAGGGAAACACTCTGAGTTTTACCTTCAAAGTGCTAAAGTTTTAGAAAATCCAAAACTAGCAGGTGAGCTTTGTGAGGAGCTTGCAAAAGTTATTGCTAGCTTTAACATTGAATTTGATAGCATTTGTTCTCCTGCCTTGGGTGGAATTTTAGCAGGTTATGAGCTTGCTAGAGCTTGCAATAAACGCTTTATTTTCACTGAGCGCGTAGAAGGAGTGATGAGTCTTAGACGTGGTTTTGAAGTAAAAAAAGGCGAAAAATTTATCGTTTGTGAAGATATTATTACAACAGGTGGTTCTGCACTTGAGAGTGCAAAAATCATCGAAAGCTTAGGTGGGGAAGTAGTAGGTTTTGCAGCTTTAGCAAATCGTGGTTTTTGCGCGGTAAAAAATTTAAACAACCCTAGAAAAGAAAATGCAAAACTGCCTGCAAATTTACCACTTTTTGCACTAGGAAATTTCGAATTTGATATTTATGAAGCAAATGCTTGTCCACTTTGTGAAAAAGGCACCAAAGCTATCAAACCTGGTAGTCGTGGAAACTAATGAAAACTAAAGCAAAAATAGCTACTCGCTTTTTAAGATTTAAAGCTTTTTTGATTGATCTATTTTTGCTTTATGTGCCTGTTTTATATTTATTTTATTTTACACTTGGCTCTAAAGAAGCTTTTTTAAACAATCAACTTATAATTTTTTTATGTTCTTTGCTTTTTGGGCTTATACAGGCCTTATTTTTAGCAAAAAAAGCTCAAAGTCCTGGACTTAAAGCTTATGATTTATATTTAATTGATCTTAAAAATGGCCAAAAACTTAATTTTTTTAGAATACTCTTACGCTATATAATTTTTATCGTAAGTTTTGGTTTATTGATTGGGTTTTTGGTAAGTTTTTTAAGAAAAGATACTTTGGCTTTGCATGATATTTTAAGCCAAAGTGTTATTGTCACAAAGGTAGAAAAATGAATAGAAAAAGAATTTATAATCCAAAATCAAATGAAACTTTAAATGATAGAAAAGTATTTAATGGCAATCCTCATGGGATTTTAAATTTTACTAAAGCAAAATACACTTGGGCTTTAAAGCTTTGGGATTTAATGGAGGCAAATACTTGGTTTCCAAAAGAAGTAGATACAACCAAAGATGCACTTGATTATCGCTGTAATCTAACCGTAGCAGAAAAAAGAATGTATGATTTAGTTTGGTCTCAACTTATCTCAATGGATAGTTTTCAAACAAACAATCTTGCTGATAATATCAATCCTTACATCACAGCGCCTGAAATCAATGCAGTTTTAGCAAGACAAGCTTATGAAGAAGCAAATCACTCAAAATCTTATGCAGTAATGGTTGAAGCAATCTGTGAAAATACAGACTTAATTTACGAAATGGAAAAACATGATGAAACTTTAAGAGAAAAAAATGATTTCATTTCAAGCATTTATGAAGAATTAGCTGGCGAAGTAGATGATAACAAACTCTTACTTGCAATGGTAGCAAATCAAATCTTAGAAGGAGTGTATTTTTATAGTGGTTTTACTGCTATTTATGCTTTAGCGCGCGCAGGGAAAATGCTAGGATCAGCACAAATGATACGCTTTATACAAAGAGATGAGATTACACATTTGCTATTATTTCAAAATATGATTAATTCTGTGCGCAAAGAAAGACCTGATTTGTTTAATGATACCAATGTAAATAAAATCTATGATATGTTTAAAAAAGCAGGCGAACTTGAAATTAAATGGGGTAAATACATCACTCAAAATCAAATCATGGGCTTTACAGATGATATTATAGAAGAATATATTCATTATCTTGTTGATCAAAGACTAATTGCTATTAATCTTGATAAAATTTATAATGCAAAACATCCTATTAAATGGGTGGATGATTTTTCTAAATTTAATGATCAAAAAAGCAATTTCTTTGAAAGCAAGGTTACAAATTACTCCAAAGGAAGCTTAAGTTTTGATGACTTCTAAGTCACAAAACTACTCATTTTTTATACTTTTTAAATCAAATCTCTTTTTTAATTTAATATTTTATTTTTATTTATTCTAATATAGTAAAATCGGCGGTTTTTATTTTATTTATAAGGAGTAATTATGGAGTTTTTAGAACTTTTGTTAATCTTTATCGCCATAGTTCTCATGATAGTTAAACCAGAAAAAGAAAAACTAGCTTTTTCTATACTTGTAATTTCATGGGCTATTATGGTATTTGACTATTTAGGTCGCAAATCAGGCGCAATCTTAGGCCTAATGAATCTATAAGGTGGCAAATATGTGTGATATTAACAAAACTAAATTCTTTTACTTTTTAATGTGTTTAGCAGGCTTTTTGGTTATCTTAATGCCTGTTGGAACTGCAAACTTAATTTTTGGCTATATGCTAGGTGATAGCCCTTGTACTTCTTGTTGGGGTCAAAGAGAATCAATGATTTTCATCGGTGTAGCGGCTTTATTTATTGTGCGCTATGGTGTGAAAGGTAAATTTTTAGCTTTCCTTTTAATCGCAACTGCTTTTGGTTTATGGCAATCATTCAACCATGTTAGTTGGCATGCACATCGTGATCTTGATCAAGGTTTTGGCTTACCTATTTTTGGCTTACATACTTATTTTTGGGCTGAAGTAGTATTTTGGGCTGTAGTTTTATTGCTTGGTGTTATTTTTGCTTTTGCTCCAAAATTTGGTTCTTTTGAAAAAGAAATGGAAGGAGCTAGCTTTAGAAAACTAACCAAATTTAACTTAGCTGCTATGGTTATTGTTGCTTTTATCGTAGCTTCAAATGTATTCCAAGCCTTTGTAAGTACCGGTCCTATCCCATATAGCGGACAAGGTGATCCAGTTCGTTTTAGTTTAAATCCAAAATACATCATTTGGTCTGATTCAGGTTGGAGTAAAAGCTGGAAAAGTTTCTCTATACTTGGCGCACGCGATGTAAAAGAACCTGATTTTGCTTTTGCGCCTGCTAGTGAAAAATTAGGTATTCAATTTGATAATAATATTAGTAATGCTCCATTTGCAAATATCGACGAGAGCTTAAAAATAGCTAGCGAAACCAAAATAGAATTCCCTAAAGCTATCAATACGCTTGATTATATCAATGGAGAGTATATTGCAAGTTCAAAATGGGAAGTATTTTTCCTAGATAATAATTTTAGCACTAAAGTTGATTTTGTTTTAGATCCATATTTTTCAGCTACAATAAACCCTATCGTAGGAATTATCCCTTATTTAGATAACAAATACATCTTAATGGGTTCTAATAAATCTTTCTTAAGATTTGCTCAAAATCCTAATGCAAATGAGGCTTTACAATATGCTGACTTTATGAAAGGGGCAAATAATTTCGAAGGTCAAGGCAAAGATCTTGGTCGTGGTAGAATTGATACAGTTAGAGCTAAATTCCACCATATCTTAAGTACAACTACCGATGGAAAATATATGTACACAGCAACTGTTCCAAACAATAAAGACGCTAAAACTTTTGTAATTTCTAAAATTTCTTTAGCAGATAGAGTTCTTTCAGCTGAATTTACTCCTAAAGCTGATTTAAAGGAAGGGAAAACACTAGGCGATCTTTATGTAACTTCAATGGCGTTTAAAGATGGTAAAATTTATGCATTAAGTAAAAAATATAATGTTATTGCTGTAATTGATCTAGATAAAGAAGAAGTTGTAAAAACTATTTCTTATCCAGAAAATATAACTAATGCAAGAAGCTTATTCTTTAAAGATGGCAAAATGCACATCTTATCTTATCAAGATGGATCAAACATCCTTTATACATTTGATTAATCTTAAGGCGTTTTTACGCCTTAAGGATTTTAAAGCTAGATAAATAAAATTTAAGATAAAATAACACTTTTTATTAAGGGGTGCTTATTGATTCATATATTTGAACAAAAACAATGTCAAACTATGGCAGAAGAAATTCGCAAAAATACTTTTATCAATGAAGAATTATTTGAAGCTTTTTGTTCTACTCCAAGAGAAATTTTCTCGCCTTTAAAAATGCATGCTTATAGACTTGATGCGCTTCCTTTAATGGGTAATCAATGGATAAGCTCGCCCTTAACTGTAGCAAAAATGACCATGGCGCTTGATTTTAAAGATGCTGATAGTGTTTTAGAAATAGGTTGTGGTAGCGGGTATCAAGCTGCAATTTTAAGTAAGCTTATTAGAAGAGTTTTTACCATAGAGCGCATTGAAAAACTTGCAATTAGCGCTATAGAAAAATTTAAAAAACTAAACTATGCTAATATCCATGTAAAATTTGATGATGGGCAAAATGGTTGGAAAAATTATGCACCTTATGATAGAATTTTATTCTCAGCTTATATAGAGCATATTCCAAATGTATTATTTGATCAACTTGAAAACAATGGAATTTTAGTAGCTCCTTTACTCATAGGAAATCAACAATTCATCACTAAATTTACCAAAAAAGATGGCGAGATTAGCAAAGAAGTTTTAGATGAATGCCTTTTTGTGCCTATTAAAGATGGTAAAGAATAATCTTGCTAATTTTTAAGATAAATATTTAATTTTAATATAATTATTTTTAAACATAAGCTTTTTATAGGGGATGTTTTTTTATAATTATGCTAAAAAAGGAATATTATGAGTTTTAAAAAAATACTTTTTGGTTTATTTACCACTAGCATGCTTTTTGCCTATGAGCAAATGCCTCAAAATGCCTCACATGGAAATTTTATAGAAAAAGATAAATGGAAAAATTTAGATAAAAACTGGATTTATTGTGAAAGTGGGTTAAATCAAGATTTTATTAATATAAACAGCAAAAAAGCTACAAATAAAAATCATTCTTTAGAATTTAACTATTCAAATGACTCTTTTGGTTTAATGAATGATGGTTATACCATAAAAATGTATTTTGCAAGTAATGGAAGCCATATCGTGCTAGATAATACAGCTTATAATTTATCTCATTTCCACTTTCACGCTCCATCAAAAATTTCTATTGATAAAAAATCTTATCCTTTAGAAATTCATTTTAGTCATGTAAGTCAAAAAGGCGATATAGCAGTAGTTGTACTGTTTTTACAAGAAAGTGCGGAAAATCCTTTTATTAAAAAAATCATCCGTGCTTTTCCTAAAAAAGAAGGCGATAAACTTTATGTTCAAGGCTTAAGTGCTAATGAGTTATTGCCAAATGACCTTCAATCTTTTTATATCTTTAAAAATAAACTCAACGAGCCTTGTAATCAAAAAATCACTTGGATAGTTTTAAAAGATATAAGCTATGCCTCTAAAGAGCAAATCCAAACCATACAAAATTTAATGGGAAAAAATGAGAATTTAAAAATACAAGAAATTAATAATTTAGAACAAAATGATTAAGTAAGCTAAGCTTAATCATGTATAAAAGCTTGAATTTTTTCTAAATTAGCTCTAAAAAGTTTAAAATTTAACTCACTTGAAATTTTTAAATCAGCAAAAAAAGGATTTTTCAAACTTGCTATGAGCAAATAATCATCTTTTTTCAAAACTCTTTGTGTAGAAAATTCTTTATCCTTTACTTTTTCAAAAATACTTTCATTTGAACTAATATCTTCTTTTAATTTCTTACTATAAAGCAAAATTCCACAAAAGAAATTCCCAAATTCATCTTTAAATTTTACATCATAAAGAATAAAATCATCAAAAATAAAAGAATTTTGAGAATGATAAGTTTTTAAAGAAAAATCAAAAGCAATTTTTTCAAAATCTTTTTGATTAAAACCTTGTTTGTCAAATTTAGCATTGTTTTGTTTTAAAAATTCTTCACACATTTTAAATACAAGCTCATTGCGTCCCCACATAAGCTTTCTTCCTAAAATTCTAAAAAACAAAACTCCTGCTAAAACAGCAAAAAATAAAGCTATAATCACATCCTTGCTAAATTGAAAAGCAAGAAAAAATATAACCAAAGCTTCAGCAAATGCTAAAATTTGCAAAGCTTTGAGTCTTTTATTTAAAGCTTGTCTTATGGCTTCAAAATCCATTAAGACTTAGCCTTTTCCATTCTTTTTCTTTGAGTAGGATCAAGATATCTTTTTCTAACTCTAATATTTTGTGGAGTAACCTCTACAAGCTCATCTTCTTCTATCCACTCTAACGCTCTTTCAAGGCTTAATTTTCTAGGTGGCACAAGCTTAATCGCATCATCACTACCACTTGCCCTAACATTGGTTAGATTTTTACCTTTAATAGGATTAACATCTAAATCATTTGGGCGTGAATGCTCACCTATAATCATACCTGTATATACTTTTGTTTGAGGATCAATGAACAATACCCCTCTATCTTGCAAATTAAACAAAGAATATCCTAGTGCAACACCATTTTCCATAGAAATTAACGCACCATTATTTCTTTTTTCAACTGCTCCGCTAAATGGACGAAACTCTAAAAAGCTATGGTTCATAACACCCTCGCCTTTAGTATCTGTTAAAAATTGTGATCTAAATCCTATAAGCCCACGCGCAGGAATTTCAAACTCAAGTCTAGTTTGACCATCTCCAGTTGGTGTCATAGTTTTCATTTCAGCTTTTCTTTTACCTAATTTTTCAATCACAACCCCAGTAAAATCATCAGGCACATCAATCACCAAATGCTCAAATGGTTCTGTTTTAACTCCATCTTCTACCTTAACGATAACTTCAGGTCTTCCCATACAAAACTCAAAACCTTCTCTACGCATATTTTCAGCCAAGATAGTTATTTGAAGTTCACCTCTTCCGCTTACTTTAAATTTACCCTCGCCTGTACTTTCATATTTCATAGCAATATTAGTTTTCATCTCAGCTTCTAGACGTTCTGCGATTTTATTTGAAGTTACATGCTTGCCTTCAGTACCTGCTAAAGGACCATCATTTACCGAAAATACTATGCTTAAAGTTGGTTCTTCTATATGTAAAGGATCAAGCGGCATAGGATTGTTTGGATCTACCACACTATCTCCCACATCTAAAGCTTCAAAACCTGCAATCGCTACAATATCGCCTGTCCCTGCTTCCTCGATGTCCATTTTTTCTAGACCCATAAAACCAATAAGTTTTGAAATTCTTCCATTGATTTTAGAACCATCTGCCTTAGCAAGCATTACATTTTGATTTTTCTTTACTTTACCATTAAAAATTCTTGCAATTCCTATTTTACCAACGAAATTATCATAACCTAGAGTAAAAACTTGAAGCTGCAAAGGGTTTTCATCACTACCACTTGGAGCAGGCACGCGCTCAAGTATAGTCTTAAACAACGGCTCCATATTAGTGCTTTCATCTTCAAGTGCGAGTTTTGCATAACCATTTTTAGCAGCCGCATAAACTACAGCAAAATCAAGTTGTTCATCATTTGCCTCTAAAGCCACGAAAAGATCAAAAATTTCATTGATTACTCTTTCAGGATCAGCAGCTGGCTTGTCGATTTTATTAATAACAACAATAGGTTTAAGCCCTAAAGATAAAGCTTTTTTTACCACAAATTTAGTTTGAGGCATAACCCCTTCTTGCGCATCAACTAAAAGCAAAACCCCATCAACCATTTTTAATACACGCTCAACTTCACCACCAAAATCAGCATGGCCTGGAGTGTCTATGATGTTTATTTTGGTGCCTTTATAATTAATAGCAGTATTTTTAGAAAGTATAGTAATACCTCTTTCTTTTTCTATATCGTTGCTATCCATTACGCGCTCTGCTATTTGCTCACGCTCACTAAAAGTTCCTGATTGCTTTAAAAGCTCATCCACCATCGTTGTTTTTCCATGATCAACGTGAGCTATAACGGCTATATTTCTAATATTATCCAAGTTTTTCTCCAAAGTCTTAAATTTAAAATCTAATATTATATAAAAAAAATGCTTAAAAATTAAGATTAGCAAATTGGAACACTTGTTGCTTTTGTCTTGGATAAGAATTATTTTTAAGGAGAAAAATATGTCAAACCTAAATACTCAAATCTTTAACGCTAACTTAGAAAAACAAGGAACTTCAGTTTTAAATAGTAAGCATTTTATGGAACTTTTAAATTATTTAGAAGTTGTAAATTCAAACGAAGAAAAAGAATTAAACTATGCAAAGCTTTCAAGTAAAGTAAGTGAAATTTTAGATGATGCTCATAATGAAAATGCTGTTTTAAACGCTAAAAATATAGAAGAGTTGTTAGTAATATTTAAAAACTTTAATCTTTCTCATGAAAATTTAAAACTTGATTGTGCAGCACAATTGCAAAATTTATTTCCAAATTTAGCAAAAAATAATTTTTTAGTAGGTTAATTAATGTCAAATATCCAAGCAGGCGATGCTTTAAATTTACTAAGCATCGCTCCACAAAATGAAAATCCTAGCAAAGAAAGTACTAATTCACAAAACGATGGAGAGGAATTTTTAAATTCCTTATTGCAAGCAATAAATGAAAAAGATAAAAGCATATCAAAAGATTTTAAAGCACCACAAAAAGAAAACACAAGCAAAGATAAAGACTTAAAAGACACCAATAATAAACTTTCGCTAGATGAAAAAGATGCTATAAAGCTTTTTGAAGGTGCAAATTTTATGCAAATTCTTTCTTTATTAGAGGTTTTACAAAGCGATAGCAAGGATATAAAATTAAACAAACTTGTCCAAGATAATACTGCTATTTTAGCTCTTGAAAAAAACTTGCACAAGTTAAAAAATATAAAAAATATTGATGAGCTTTTTAATATAGCAAAAGAGCTTGGATTAAATATAAAAAACATAAAATTTGAACAAATTAAAGATTTAAAAGAAACCTTTCCAAATCTTGAAAAAAAAGGTTTTTTTAAAACTTCAAATTTAAATAATAAAGACTTAATTGAACCACAAAAACAAAACAATACTAATGTTTTTCAAGATTTAATCAATCAAAAAATCACTAAACTTTTAAAAGAAGAACCAAATACAAGCAAAAATGTAAAAAGCAAAGAAAATGAAGGTATTTCTTTGCTTTCTTCTGCTTTAAAAAATATAGAACTTCCAAAAAAAGATGTAAAAGCAAAAGAAAATATTCAAAACATCGATTTTAAGGAAAAATTAGTAGAAAAAATTCAAATTCAAGATAATAAAGAAATCAAAGACACAAAAAATATAAAAAATATTAGCAAAAATGATAAACTAAATGATATTGAGCTTATCAATCTAACTCAAAATCCAAACTTAAAAAAAGAAATTAAAGACAAAGAAAAGATAGATTTTAAAGAAATATTAAAAAGTGAAAAATTAACCACCAGCGAAGATAGTTTTAGTAAAAAAATAAGTTCTGTTTTAGAAAATTCAAAAGATTTAAAAACCGAACTAACAAATACAAAAAATATCCAAAATTTACAAAATCAAAATCAAGATTTGAAAATTAACTTAGAAAATTTACTAAATACTCAAGACAAACAATTAAAAACAGACAAAAATACTCAAAACACAGACAGTTTTAGTGATATTTTTAAAAGCACTAAAGAAGTTATAAAAGATGAAAAAGATCATAGCGAGGAAAATTTAAATTCTTATGTGAAAGAAATGAATAGAGTTTCTAATAATTTTGTAAAAAATCAAAATATTCCTATGAAAGAAACTTTCAATGATTTTGCTCAAGAATTTAAAGAAAAACTAGAAAGTTATAAAGCACCTATAACACGCTTTAGTATAACTTTAAATCCACACAATCTTGGGGAAGTAGAAGTAACTTTAGTCCAAAGAGGATCTAATCTAAACATCAGCTTTAATTCTAATCAAAATACTTTAAATCTTTTCATACAACATCAAGCTGAGTTTAAAAATGCTCTTGTAAATATGGGCTTTACAAATTTAGAGATGAATTTTAACAACCAAGAAAGAAAAGAGCAGAATAATCCACAAAAACAAAAAAACAATAATAATAAAGAAGATAAGGTGAATTTTGAAAAAGAAATTCAAGAAAAACCAAGCTTAGAAATGGTTTTGGCAAAATATTTTTAAATGGAATATTTTTTGCTTTAAGCTTTAAAAATATATAAAAAAGGATTTTTATGTCAAATATAAATACACAAACTCTTCAAGGTCCTTTAGCAACACTTAATACTAAAGATATGCCAAATGCAAAAGGAAATGCTAGAGCTGGAGAAGGCGATAGTGGGTTGATTTATAACCCTGGAGCAGAACTTGACAAGGATGCATTTTTAAAGCTTCTTTTGATAGAACTTCAACACCAAGATCCAACCGATCCTATGGATACTGAAAAAATGCTTACTCAAACAGCACAACTTTCAGCACTTGAAATGCAAGATAATACCAATAAAACCATGACTCAACTAGTAGATGCGATGGCAAAACTACAAAATTCTATTGCAGCAAGTACCGGTATGAGTGCATTAGCTGCGGTTGGAAAACTTGCAACAGTTAAAGATGATTATCTTGTGGTAGCAGATGATGATATACAATTTCAAATTAATATGTATTTACCAAAAGAACCACAAAAAGGTAAAAAGACTGATATTGACACTGAAGGTTTTGAACTTAAGAAAAATGGTGAAGATAAACTAGACATTACAGGTAAGGTAGATAAAGAAATAGCAGGGCCTGGAGAAACTATATATGTAAAATTAGTTGATGATAAAGGCCAAGAAGAAACTGTTAAAGCAGTAGTTGGCGAGGATCAAACCTTTAAAATTATAGGACATACTCCAAGCGTTGATATCAAAACAGCTAAGATTGATTCAGCTTATAAATCAGATAGCGAACCTGTAACATTTACTATTTATAACGAAGCAGGTGATCCTGTAAGAACAATGAAAGTTAAAGATATGACTGCAGGTATGAAACAGATTGTTTGGGATAGAACAGATGATAGTGGAAATCCTGTGCCATCTGGTAAATACTATGTAAGAGCAAGTTATATAGGTGAAGATGGAACAACAGTTAACTCAACTTATGGTGCTTATCCTATCACTGGTGTAAGATTTGAAGATGGCGAAGCTCTAGTTGGTATGGGCGGTAGCTGGGTTAAATGGGAAGACATTAAAGAAATTACAGGATAAAATCATGTTTACAGCATTTTACAATGGAGTAAATGGAGTAAAATCCCAAAGTTATGGCATAGACAATACTGCTCACAATATAAGCAATGTCAATACAGTTGGTTTTAAATACTCTGATGTAGCATTCAAAGATGTATTTTACAGCACTGTTACAACCCAATCATACAACAAAGGTCAAACTGGTTATGGTAGTGTAGCAGGAGCCACAAATGATGTTTTTGAACAAGGACCACTAGTTTCTACTGATAATGAATTTGATGTGGCTATTGCTGGAAAGGGCTTTTTTGGTGTAAGTAATGCCAATGGAGTTTATTATACTAGAAATGGTGCTTTTAAACCTGATGCAAATGGATTTTTAGTAGATTCAAATGGTAATTATGTGCTTGGAACTATGAATCCATCATTAAAAGAAATTCAGCTAAGCGATAGGGTTTCTAATATGTTTGGTCAAGCTATGGGACAAAAAGTTACCACAGCTTGGAGTGGAACACCTGGAGAAAATTTCCAAATAGGTGGAGTTAATACCCAAGGGCCTATTTCTGTGCCTAAAAATCTTTATTTACCACCTCAACCAACACAAAATATCACTTGGAGTGGAAATTTAGACACAAGCACCAAAACAGAAGCAGTGAATGTAGATGTAGATGCTTCTAAATTTGAATTTAGTAAAAATGAAGATGGTAGTGTAAAAATTTCAGGTAGTGTAAAAGATGAGCAAATTTTTGGTTTAAAGCCTGGTGATACTATATATTTTAAAATTACTGATGAAAAAGGTGTTAGTCAAACATTACAAGCTACTTTAGATGAGAATTTGGCTTTTAGTATTGACAATCAAAAACTAGATAAAGTAGATTTAGAAACAGCTAAGTTAGAATCATCTCATTTAAGTGTAGAAAAAGAAGTAGCTGATAGTACAGAACTTTCTGCAAAATTAATCAATCCTGATGGTTCTACTAGTTGGGTTAAGGTTAAATTAGATAGAGTTTTACCGCAAAATGGCACAGATTTAGAGTACAAAGCCGTTGCTCAAGTATATGATAATGATGGCAATAAAATAGGTGGAACTACCGAAGGTTTAATCACCTTTAATGAAGCTGGAGCTTTGGTATCTAGCACTCTAAACTCAGTTGATAATAACGGAACAAAAGTCAATATAAACCTTGGTTCTTATTATGATCCAAATATACCAAATTCAGGTTATGATGGACTTCATGCTTTAAAAAATAAACAGCCTTCAGTACACACACAAACAGATGGTAAAGGTGAAGGGTTTTTAAATAATTATTCTATCAACACAGATGGTACCATCATCGCCACTTTTACTAATGGCGATCAAATAGCTATGGCAAAACTTGCTTTGTTTAATTTTACCAATGAACAAGGTTTGGAAAAGCTAGGAGAAAATCTTTATGGACAAACAGGAAATAGCGGTAATCCAACCTTTTTGCTTGATAATAATGGAAATTTCAGCACAGCAACCTTTAAAGGCTCTTATTTAGAGCAATCAAATGTAGATTTATCCGTAGCATTTACAAACTTAATCACTTTGCAAAAAGCTTATGATTCAAGTAGTAAAAGCATCACAACAGCTGATCAAATGATACAAAAAGCAATCAACATGAAACGCTAATTTTAGCCTTTCATGATGGTTCTTTTGAATTTTTTTCTAAAATATATTTTATTTCTTGCTCAAAAAATTCATACACCCTAAGTTGCACTAAAGCTTCTTCTTCATTTTTATCCATCAAACGCTCAAGTCTATGAAAATTAATCTTTTTTGCATATCTTGGATTTTTCTTTAAAAGTGAAGCAATATTTTTAAGTAAAGCGTCTAAACTAAGCTCATTTTTTAAAACTCTATCTACATATTCTTTAGAAGTTTGCACTAAAATAGCCTGCCTGCTTTTATCATCTGGATAAACTTCACTTGCAATATCAGCCAAAACTTGCCAAATTTCTGCTTTTATAGTCTTATTTGCCACAATAATAGCAGCAAAAGATTTTGCTCTAAATTCTAAAGATAAATGACTAGGAACAAAAAATTCTCTAAATTTAGATAAAAAATTTGCAAATATACTCAACATACTTCACCTCAATGTTTTTTAAGATATTTTAAGGTATTATTTCAACTGCCTTCTCTTAGACCTGTGCAATGCTATTTTTAAGCACCGCTTCAGGGTGGGAACACAGCAGAGCACTTAGACTTAGTGTGTGCCGCAGTCATCTGGGAGAGGGTTTTAAAGTTTAAAATATCCTTTAATATCCTCACAAATTCTAAAGAAATTTACCCCATTAATAGTCGGATTTGTTTTAAAATATTCATACATTCCCACAAAACCGCTTTCAAGCTCTTTAGACTTTACTCCATAGCTAATTGACAAAGCTGCTTCTATAAAAGCTGCTAATTTATCACAATACTTCAAAGCTTTTCCATCAATAGCTTTAAAACGATCCTCATTAACCGCATCTAAACTACCACTATAAACACTTGGCTTGTTATTAAAAATACGATTTTCAAATTCATTTTTCACAAAGGCACTTTCTTCATTTTGTCCTTCTCTAATACCAAGTATATAGCTAAATTCCTCTCTAAAAGATAGTGGTATAAAAGGTAAAATTTTCTCATTAATAAGCTTCATTTCATACTCATTGATGATTTCATTTAAACCATCTATGCCATATTTTACCGGAGAGATGATATCTCTAGTTAAACTTTCAGGTAAATCATGAAACAAAGCGCAATAAAAATTGCTTTCTATTCTACCATCGCATGCTTTTACTTCTAAAGAATAAAAATAAGACAAAATAGCTACCACAAGCATATGTCCTAAAACCGCAGTTTCAGGAATCCTTGGGGTTTGCGCCCATCTTTTTTGAAAACGCAAGCGTCCGCTTAGATCGATTATTTTAGAAATTTTTTGATTAAGAGCTATTTTTCTTGCACCGATTAATTCATAATAATCTTCTAATTCTTCTTCAACCTTAGCCTTAATCTCATCAATATCACTTAAAAACGAGCTAGTTTGATAAACTATATTAAACTCCCATCTTGTCGCAAAATACGAAGCAGCTTTTAAAATAAGCCTTTCTTTCACATAATCTTTACCTTGTAAAAAAAGCTCATAACGTTTTAAAAATGCACCATTTTCAATATCTTGAATCATCGGTGCGATTTTACTTAATACCCAAGCACTTACTTGCTCATTTTTTGCACGTGTTATTTCATGATACACATCAGGGCGTATATCAGTCACTACTACCCTACTTAAAAACTCAAAAATCCCCGCTTCTATGATAAAGCGCATATTGACATCTTTTTCCATTTTAGCAATGAAATAAGCAATGATAAATTTATGCGCTTGTTTATCAAGCTCGACTAAATTTGTCATTCTAGGATAATCATTCCACCTTGATATAGAAGCGGCTTTAAAAATATGCTCTATTAATTCTACACTAATCATTTATTTCCTTTTTTTGCTGTGATTTTACTTTATTTTATAATCTTTAGCAAATTTTATTTTTATTTTATGATTTAATGTTTT
Source organism: Campylobacter sp. LMG 17559 (assembly GCF_024723605.1). NCBI lineage: Bacteria > Pseudomonadati > Campylobacterota > Epsilonproteobacteria > Campylobacterales > Campylobacteraceae > Campylobacter > Campylobacter sp. LMG 17559. Next base: position 8,975 of record NZ_JANQCZ010000012.1, on the reverse strand, counting down.
ATTATTAAATAATCTTTTGCAATAAGAAGAATTTGAGATTAACAAGCTTGTATCAATAAAAATTATAAAACTAGCTTTAAACAATCAAAAAAGCTCTTTTGTTTTATAGAGTGTATATCCTTCATAATAATAGCTTACATCAATCCCTCTTGCAAAAATATTAAAGCTATGAATGTCATCACTCAAAGCATTTTGAAATAAAATTTTTATCTCTACATCTTTAATAGGGCTTCTTTGCATTGCCATTATATAATCATCTTTATCAATTAAACTCCAATCAACCACTTTTTTCAACTCTTTTTTAAGTATTAAATCAAGCCAAATTCTCATACTTCTACCATTTCCTTCTCTAAAAGGATGAGCTACATTCATTTCTACATATTTTTCTACAATTTGTTCAAAGCAAGATTGCTCCATGAGTTCTATTTTTTTAATTGCCTCATGTAAATAAACAGCAGGAGCAAATCTAAAATTTCCTTTTGAAATATTTACCTCTCTTATTTTTCCTGCAAAATCATAAATATCTTCAAATAATTTTTGATGAATCACCCTTAAGCTTTCAAAACTTCCTGCTTTCAATGTATCTAAAAAACCACTTTCAAATAAAGCTTTTGCCTTTAGTTTGCTTATTCTTTCTTCTTCTTTAGCCAATTCTAGTTGATTTTTTATACCAAGTTTATTTGTAAGTATCATTTTAAACCTTTAAAGTTTATATTTTATAAGATATTTAATATAAACTTTATTAAATTTATGATTTAAAACTCTTTTGTTTCGCTTAACTCAAGATAAATCTCATCATTTTTACTAAGTTCTTTATGATGATAAATACTAAAAATATATCCTTCCAAACTCACACTTAACTCATAAAAATCCCCATAAAACACGCATTCTAAAACGCTAGCTTTTAAAGGAGTTTGTGAAGTTGAAATTTGTATATCATTAGGGCGCAAAATACCATTTTTACTTTGCAAATATACTTTAAATTTCTCATCTAAAATTGTATTTGGATCTATAAAAAATGCTTCTCCCAAAAAGCAAGCACTATCTATATTTTTAGGCTTATAAAAAAGCTCTTTGGCACTTCCATAGTCTAAAATTTTCCCATCCTTAACCAAAGCGATATTATCTGATAAATAAAAAGCATCATCTTTATCATGTGTGACAAAAATAGCACTAAGCTTATGCTCTTTTAAGATATTTTTGATTTCTTTGCGCATTTTAACGCTTAAAGTGTGATTTAAATTTGAAAAAGGTTCATCAAAAAGTATAATCTTTGGCCTTGCAACTATGGTTCTTGCTAGTGCTACTCTTTGGGCTTGCCCACCGCTTAGCTCATTTGGATAGCGCTTTAAAAGTGTATTTAAATTTAAAATTTCTAAAACTTCATCAAGTCTTTGTTTTTGCTCGTTTTTACTTAAAGAGCTTATACCAAAGCATATATTTTCTTCTACGTTTAAGTGTGGAAACAAAGCATAGTCTTGAAACAAAACCCCTACATCACGCTCTTGTGGGGCTAAATACACATTCTTAGAAGCAACTAGTTTATCCCCTATACAAATACTACCATCATTGATTTCAAAAAAACCCGCTATACAACCAAGCAAAGAACTCTTACCACATCCACTTTCTCCCAAAATACTGACAATCTCACCTTCTCTTAAGCTCAAAGAAATTCCTTTTAAAACTTCTGTTTTTCCAAAAGATTTGTAAAGATTGTCAATTTTTAAGATTTCCATTATTGTCCTTTTTGGTTGTTTTTATTTTGCAAATAATGCATTAAAAATGTAGGGATAATCCCAAATAACACTATAATCAAAGATGGCAAAGAAACATTATAAATTAATTCATTTTCACTATAAGCAAATACAAGCGATGAAAGCGTTTGAAAACCTGAAGGTGAAAGTATAGTCGAAATAGGCAATTCTTTTAAAATATCCACACAAATAATCACCACAGCTAAAGCTAAATAATGCTTCATCAAAGGAAAATGAATTTGAGTGAAAATTTTAAATGGTTTTGATTTTAAGGTTAAATTTGCATAGTCTATGTTTTTAGAAATTCGCTCATAGCCTGATTGAGTTGCAAAAATCCCCGAAGCTAAAAATCTTACAAAATATCCAAAAAATAATACTAAAAATCCACCACCTATAGCATATTCAAAAGATAAAAGATCAAAAATATAATTTAACACGCCCAAAATCACTAAAATTCCCACAGCTACCACAGCTCCAGGTAAAGAATACCCCAAAGTCGTAAGCCAAAGAATGATTTTAGAAGCTTTTGTATCGTTTAAACGCACCACAAAACACAAATAAAACGCCACCCCCACAATAGCAAAAGAACTCACCAAAGACACGCTAAGACTATAAAATGCAGGTGTTAAGACATTGCTTAAATTTTGCATAAAATCAAACCCGGCCCAATAAACAAGCCATATAATAGGCACGACAAAGGCTAAAAATGCCACTAAAAAGCACCATAAAAAGGCTAAAAATGCCTTTAAGCCTTTTAACTCATCTTTTGGAGTAGGTAAAAATACATTTTGATTAAAGCCTTTTTTGCCTCTTTGAATTTTTTCTAAAAGCATTAAAAGTGCGATAAACACTAGCAAAGCCACGCTTAAAGCCACAGCACTCACTTCATCACCGCCACTTCCCCATGTTCTAAAAATTCCTGCACTAAAAGTATCTACGCCAAAATACGCCACCAAGCCATAATCACTCAAAACCTCCATAGCCACCAACAGCAAAGCACCCACTATACCCACACGGCAAAATGGCAAAATCACTTTGAAAAATGTTTTTAGATTAGAAGCCTTAAGTGTTTTAGCACTTAAAATGATATTACCAAGTCCATAAGCAAAGGTATTTTTAGCAAAAAAATACACATAAGGGTAAAGTGCAAAAGATAAAATCACAATCACACCATATGCATTCATGATATCTATACGCCTATCAATGCCTAAAAAAGTAGGGATTAAACCTTGAAATTCAAACAAATCAATCCAAACAAAACCCATCACATAAGAAGGTATAGCCAAAGGTAAAATCAAAAACCATTCAAAAAATTTCGAGCCAAAAAATTTATAAAAAGCTATCAAATAGGCACTAACTAAACCTATAATCAAACACAATACTAAAGTACCAAACAATATAAAAGCACTACCAAAAATATATCGTGGCAAGACATTTTTACTCAAATGTTTTAAGGTGTTAATATCTATAAAAGGAAGGTGCAAGATGATGGCAAGTATAGGCAGTATAATTAAACTACAGAAAAAAAAGGTGGCAAAAGACCACCTTAGACTTAAAAATTTCAAATTTTATTTTTCCTTAATTATTTCCATTGAACTTCATCAAAAATCATTAAAGCTTCTTTAGCATTACCCCAGTAAGCTTCAAAATTTGGTTTTTCAATTTTAAACTCGCCCCATGATTGTAAAATTTTAGCAGGTTTTACTTCTTTATTTACCGGATACTCATAATTTTGGTTTGTTAAAATTTCTTGTGCTTCTTTTGAAAGCATAAACTCGATAAATTTAACAGCGGCTTCTTTATTTTTAGAAGTTTTTAAAACACCTATACCACTTACATTAATATGTGTTCCTCTACCATCTTGGTTTGGAAAAATCACTTTTACTGAATTTGCAGCTTCAACATCTTTAGGATTTTTTGAATTTGCCAAGTGTCCTAGATAATAACTATTTGATATAGCTACATCGCCTTCTTTTGCATAGATTGCACGAATTTGATCACGATCCCCACCCTTTGGAGTACGTGCAAGATTATTTGCTATGCCTTGAGCCCATTCTTTTGCTTTTTCTTTGCCCAAAGTATCAATCATTGCACTTAACAAAGAAATATTATAAACATTATTTGAACTTCTTACTAAAACTTTACCTTTAAATTTAGGGTCAGTTAAATCTTCATAAGTTTTAATCTCTCCATCTTTAACTCTATCTTTAGAAGCAACGATAATTCTTGCTCTTGTTGTAAAAGCATACCATTCGTTGTTTTTACCTCTTAATTCTTTTGGAGAAAGTTTTTCTAACTCAGGTGAGCTAACTGAAACAAAAAGATTATTTGTGCGAACTTGTTCTAAATTTCCCGCATCAGCAGTCATAAATAAATCTGCTTTTGAGTTTTTACCTTCAACTTCTAATCTTTTAGCAAGCTCATTAGCTTTAGCTTGCACCACATTTACACTAATGCCTGTTTTTTCTTGAAATAATTTGAAAATTCCTTTATCAGAATCATAATGACGATGAGAATAAATCGTAAGCTCTTGAGCGCTTAAACTCATAGCAGCTAGTAAAGATAGTAAAACTACTTTCGCTTTCATTTTATAAATTTCCTTAATTTAAATTTTGAAATTGATAAGGATTATTATATTAATAATTCACTTTATATTTACTTAAATTGATACACATAATCATTTTAAAATAAAATGATACAAAATTAACATAAATCAAGATATTTTTTCTCTCATTTTTATATAATCATCAAAAATACAATATACAAAGGAGAAAAAATGACACAAGAACAAATTCAAATCATCAAAGATTGTGTGCCGGTTTTACAAAAAAATGGTGAAGTTTTAACTAAAGAATTTTATAAAATCATGTTTGAAGAATATCCTGAAGTAAAACCTATGTTTAATATGGAAAAACAAGCTTCAGGTGAGCAACCAAAAGCTTTAGCAATGGCTATTTTAATGGCGGCAAAAAATGTAGAAAATTTAGAAAATATGAGAAGCTTTGTTGATAAAGTAGCTATCACTCATACAAAATTAAATGTCAAAGAAGAACATTACCCTATAGTAGGTGCTTGTCTTTTAAAGGCTATTAAAGTAGTGTTAAATGCAGATGAAACTACACTAAAAGCTTGGGAAGAAGCTTACAAAGCTATCGCACAATTTTACATAGACATTGAAAAAGAAATTTATGCAAAAGCTAAGTAATCATAGGCTTTGATTTTCAAAGCCTATTTTAAAAACGCTATCCCCGCTTTAGCTATTTTTACATCCTCATCTAAGTGTGCTCCACCCACACCTATACCACCAATAACAACTCCATCTATAAAAATCGGTACCCCACCAGGCATAATAGAAAACTTATCATCTAAATAACGAATATCTTCAGGTATTTTGCCCTCTTTTACACCTTTAAAAATAACAGCTGTTTCTCTTTTTTGTGAAGTGGCTGTGTAAGCTTTTTTATAACTAGCATTAAGCGTATGCACACCCGCTTTATCATCTCTTAAAACCGCTAAAATTTGACCAGATTTATCTACTATGGTAATACTTACATAAAAGCCATTTTTTCTTGCTTCTTTCTTTGCAAGCTCCAAAATCCCTTCAACCATTTGTGTAGTTAGCACAGGCTCTTTTACAAGCTCAAAAGATTTTGCCATTAAACTTACTCCTAAAAATACACATAAAATAAGTAATTTTTTCATTTTTTTCCTTTAAAATTTTTCTACCGCATTTTTTGCTAATTCTTTTATATCGCCTTTTAATTCACAAATTTGACCATTTTGTGCGAGTAAAATTCTATCAGCCATATCAAAATACACATCATCATGAGTTATAGCAAATATAGTAATACTTTTTTGCTTTAAAAGTGGCAAAAGTTTAGTATAAAAAAACTTCCTAAACATAGGATCTTGATCGGCAGCCCACTCATCTAAGATCAAAATATCTCTTTTTTCAAGCAAAGCATTAAGCATAGCTAGACGCTTTTTTTGTCCAGCTGAAAGTTTTATAGTGCTAAAAGTATTTTCTACAAGCTCTACTTTTTCATTAAGTTCTAAAATTTCAAGCCAGTATGCTAAGTCCTCTTTGCTAAATTTCTCATCTTCTAAAACATGCTCAAACAAATGAAAATCACTAAAAATCGCACTAATTAAACTTCTATACTCATACATATTTTCCGAAGTTACTTTTTCATCATCTAAAAAAATACTTCCTTTAAAATCTGTAAAAAGCCCTGCTAAAATCATAGAAAAAGTAGATTTACCGCTACCATTTTTACCTATTAAAAATACGCATTCGCCCTTTTTAAGCTCAAAATTTACAGGTTTTAGTGCAAATTTTTCATTGTATGTAAAAGACACGTCTTTAAAAGAAAGTTTTTGCCAAATTTTTTTATTTTGACTGAGTTTAAACTCATGAGAATAGTTTTCTAAATTTAAATTTGAAATTTTATCTAAAGCGATTTTTGCCATCATAAGCGTAGGAAAACTTCCTATCATAGCTCCAAGTGGCGCTCTTAAAAAAAGTACACTCAAAGCGATAGTCATAGCACTTTGCAAACTAGCAAGCTCATAATTTAAAGCTATATAAAACTCCGCTCCTACTAAAGCTAGCATAGCACTATTGCTCCAGTTGTTAGATAAAATATGCAAAATATTTCCCATAGTAGAGCTTTTTTTCTTTTTCAAAGCATTTTTTTCAAACTCATTTTCATAATAATACTTCGCCCTTAAAGGATTTAAGGTTAGTTCCTTATGTCCTTGTAAAATATTTTGATAGTTTTTTTGCAAAGCATCATCATTTTCCCTAGCATTTTTAAAATAAAAATACACCTTGCTCATCAAAAAATTATCCACCAAAAAAACACACACTATCCACGCTAAACACAAAAAGAAAATTTCTAAAGAAAGATAAGCTATATAAGCACTTACACAAATAATCAAAACACTTGATTGTATAAATTCAGGAAGCCTTAAAAGCCCAAAAGAAATACTACGCACATCATTATTCAAAGAAGCTAAAATTTTTGCTTTAGTAGTGTTTAAAATACTCAAAACACTTGTATCTAAAATTTGCTTTACAACCCTTCTTTGCATTTTAAAAATAAAACTTTGCCCAAACGAACTTAGAGCAATTTCTACAAAAGAAGAACTCGCAAAAAATATAAGCAATAAAAGCACAAAATACACAATGATATTTGAGTTTTCAAGATTAGCTTTTAATAAAAATTCATTGATAAAAACTAAAGTCAATACACCTAATATACTCGTAAAAATACTAAAAAGCAAAAAAAGAATGATTTTAAGTTTATTTTCTTGAAACAAAATCCATAAAAAACTCACAATGATACCTTTTTAAACAATACTTATAAAATTATAACAATTTATTTATAATATAAATTTTACTCAAAAAACCTATTTTTCAATACATCCAAGCTCAAGTAATATATTCTTATTATACTAATATTTTATTATTGTTTGTTTTTAAGCTTAAATTTATAAATATAGTATTAACATTACTTTGTTGTTGAAAAGTTATTTGTAATTCATACTAAAAATATAAATTATAGTATTGATTGCAATATTATAAACATATACAAAAAGGATTTTTATGTTAAGATTTTTATCCAAAAATCACCTCACGGGGGGGGGGGAACGATAATTTTCGTTTTAACTCAAACACTTTAAACTCTTTAAAAAACTATAAAAACTCTAATCTTTTAAAACTTTCTTTATTTACTATTTTTTCACTAAGTTCTTTAGAAGCTGCCACCCAAGCAAATTATGATAAAGCTTCTAATGCTTATGTTATTAAAGAGCACAAATTTAATAATAATGATGTTTATGATTATAATCTTGATACTTATAAACTCTTAAGTGGTAAAAACTTCTATGGCCAAATGGCTACTAATAAAAACCTTTCAAATATCACTTTAATCTATGATAATCCTAAAGATAAAACTCATTCTAAAATGAATGATTTATATTTTAAACAAGACATACTTACTCCAAGTATTAAAGAAGATATTTTTGTAGTTAATGGCTTTCATAGTTCTAACTCAGCTAATACTACCCTAAATCAAATCAGCTATATACCTTTTTTAGTTTCTGCTTATACCTTTAATGCAAAAGCTAATAATAATACCTTAGTGTTAAAAGCAGGAGAATTATCTTCAGTATATTATTTAAAACCTACTGATAAAGAAGTAATTAATCCTAAAGCTACAGGTTTAGATAATAAATATAATTTTTTAATCACTCCAGCCATAGCTAGAAAAGGTGAAGTAAGTAATAATACTTTAAATTTCTTAAAAGATGCCTATGTAAATATGGGTGTTGAAAACACCTATACCTTACCTTTAAATGGTGCTCCTTATATCTTAGGTGCTTTTGGTGTAGATGCTAATGCTAATAATAATACAGTTATATTAAATAAGGGAGTAAAAATAGACTTTCATACTACCCCTTATAGACAAAGCACTTTAGGGGATAATATCTTTGATGAGAGAATGACTCATGTAAATGGAGCTATTACTTATAATGGCAATGCTAAAAACAATAAGGTTATTATAGATGGAGCTTCTTTATTAGTACATGGTCCAAGTGGAGCATATTCAACATCAGCTGCTACTCACTTAGGAGGAGCTTTTGTGGATGTTAATAATAATCAAAGCTATGAAGTAAGTAATAATAGTGTATTAATCAATGATTTAAAACTAGATTTAAGAGTAGATACTAAAAATACCCCATTAGCTTATAATGCTGTCTTAGTAGGAGAAATCTATGGGGGTAAAATCATACAAGGTAATGCTTATAAAAACACTATAGATATAAAAGACTTACAAACCTTATTAGCATTAAATACCAATGTAGAAGTAAAAGCTCTCTTAGACTTTTATGCAGGTATAACTAATAATGGTATAGCTAATGATAATAGCATTAGTATTAATCTAAAAAAGCCATTTGAGATTAATTCTAATTTTACAGGTAAAAATGAGTTTAATCTTTATGGTGGGGTAGCTACTAAAGGAGCTAATAGAAATAGTATTCATATCAATGGGGATTTAACCCAAGGACTTACTGTTGAAAATCATCAAGATAAAATTCAAATCACAGCAGCACAAACTCTAAGCTCTAAAGCAAATAATAATAGCATTAATATTAAAAACTCAAACATAGCTATGCCTTTATATTTATATGGAGTAAGCAAGGTTAGTTTAAATG
>NZ_JANQCZ010000011.1:0-44668 GCF_024723605.1 Campylobacter sp. LMG 17559 | reverse complement strand
CAAAAAACGAAATTATGCCAAAAGAATATTCTTTTGTCAAGATATAATATAAAATTTTGAGCATATTTTTTTATATACTCAAAATTTAGGCTAAGTCTAAAGATACTTTTCCGTTTTTGATTTCTGCAACTTTAACTTTAATTTCATTACCTACTTCTAACTTTTCTTTAATCTTAGAATTATGCAATAAACCATCCACGCCTTCTTTAAGTTCTACAAAAACTCCAAATTCTACAACTTTTTGAACTTTTCCTATAAATTCTTCTCCGATATCAAATTTAGGCATTTCCTTTTTGTCGCGCTTTTTGTTAGAACCTTTAGAGTGAAGTAAATTTAATATATACTCTTTGCTTTGAGAAATTAAATCATGATTAATTCCTGTTATCTTAACTTCGCCTTTATCTCTATCTAAGTCGATATTAACTTCAAATTTTTCGATGATTTCTTTTATAGTTTTACCGCCTTGACCTATAATATCAGGGATTTTGTTTGGATCTACATTAAAGATCTCAATCTTTGGTAAAATAGCTTCATTAATAATGATATTTCTATCAGCTTCTTCCATTAGTTTTAAAATATGTTCTCTAGCTTCTTTTGCTTGATATAATGCTTCTTTTAAAACCTGTTGCTCTATACCACCAAGTTTTATATCCATCTGCAAAGCAGTGATTCCATCATAGCTTCCTGCTACTTTAAAATCCATATCTCCATCATGATCTTCAAGCCCCATGATATCGGTTAAAATAGCATATTTTTCATCTTCAAAAACAAGCCCCATCGCCACACCTGCTACTAGTTTTTCACTTTTTACCCCTGCAGCTCTTAAAGCCAATGCACCACCACAAACAGTAGCCATAGAACTAGAACCATTGCTTTCTAAAATTTCAGAAACCAAACGAATTGTATGAACATAATCTGTATTAACACTAGGATACAAAGCTCTTTTTGCTAAATTTCCATGGCCTAGCTCTCTTCTGCCAGGAGCTTTTATAGGGCTAGCTTCGCCCACCGAAAAACCTGGAAAATTATAATTAACCATAAATTTTTCACAAATTGGGTTTTTTTCTGTAAGCATATCTGACATTTGCGCATCATTATCATTTCCCAAGGTGGCCACAACTAAGGCTTGGGTTTGCCCTCTAGTAAAAAGACAAGATCCATGTGCACTTGGTAAAATATTTGTTTCTATGTCTATTTTTCTAACATCCTTTAAACCTCTACCATCTGCTCTTTTATTTTCATTAATAATTTGGTTTCTAATAAGTTCTCTTTTGCATACATGTAAAGCTTTTTCAATATCTTCAAATTTCCATTCGTTTTCAATAGCTATAGATTCGCTTTCAATCTCTTTTGCTATTTGTAAAATTTCACTTGCCCTTTCACTTTTTGCCATTTGATTAATAGCAATTTTAAGTTTTGTTATATAAGTATTTTTTATATAGTCAATAATTTGAATATTATCTGACTCTATTTTAAACTCAAGTTTAGAATTTTTTCTATAAGCAGCAAATGCTTTTTCATATTCATTGGAACCACGCAAGATTGCACTACTTGCAAAATCTAAAGCCTTTAAAGTATCATCTTCGCTAAGTTCATTCATACGGTGTTTATCATCTTGCTTGTTTGCCAAAGCTCTCATTTCTATCATTAAAAGCTCATCTTTAACGCCTGCTACATAAAGATCTAAAGTGCTATTTTTTAACTCGCTATTGCTTGGATTTAAAACAAATTCATTATTTATACGACCTATTCTTACGCCACAAACAGGTGCTTTAATAGGGATATCACTTAAATACAAAGCAACGCTTGCAGCGTTTAAACTCATCACTTGTAAATCTACTTCAGGATCAGCAGAAAGAACCATTACAACAATTTGGGTTGGATATGCATATCCTTTTGGAAAAAGAGGTCTTAAACTTCTATCTATAATCCTAGCACTTAATGTTTCATTGTCGCCTGGCTTAGTTTCTCTTTTTACATAACCTCCTGGAATTTTACCTGCTGCGTAAGCTTTTTCTATATATTGAACTGTAAGAGGCAAAAAATCCTCTTCTACCATTTTTTCTTCTCTTGCCACAGTTGCTAAAACTACTGCATTTTTTTCTTGCATTAAAACTGCACCTGCTGCTTGTTTTGCCACTTTATCGGTATCAAATATTTCAAGATGATTATTGATATTTATTTCATGTCGCATGATTTTCCTTTAAATTTTTATCATAGGCAAAACCAAATAAGCTTTTTAAATTTTAAAAACTAAAACTTAAAAAGCCTGTTTTTATTTTGCCTATAAATTTATATCTAAACAACTTATTGCTCAGATATAAATTTATTTTTTTAAAGGTAAATAATACCTACTTTCTTCTAAAATATCTAAAATTTCGTGAGCTTGCAAAATCGTTTTATTTTTAAAATAAAACTCAATATCTACAAAATGATCAATTTTTTGCACGCAATAAACCTCATCTGCAAAAACACTAATATAATCATATACATCACTTGGCATCAAAGCGGTGGCATAAATAATACTACTAACCTCTTCTTTTAACAAACTTTTTATACATGAAGAAGCAGTAATCCCACTCTCACACCCCTCATGCAACATTAAAATATTTTTTCCTTTTAAATCTTTTAAAAGATTACCTTTTCTATAACGATATACATTCTTTAAAATTTTTTCTTCATAAGTTCTATTTGCCTCACCATAAATATAATCTAAGCTTATATCAAAAGCCTTAACTAAGGCTTCATTATAAACTAATTCTTTTGTTTCGCTAATCATAGCTATTTGACATTCATCATTATTAGGAGCTTTGATTTGCTCTGTAAATAAAAAATCATAGGGTATTTCTAATTTTTTTGCCAATGCATCAACAAAAACTATAGATTTTAAAGAAGGAGTAATAATGATATAATCTTTTAATTTATTTAATGAAAGTAAATCATATAATCTTTCAAGCGCATCTTTTTCATCTTCAAAAAACATTATATAGACCTTTCATTTTCTTCCAGAGAAAAATCATAAGATACGCCACCCAAAGGATAAAAATTAAACATAAAATATACACCACTTTGATCTTTAGCGCTAATCCCACCACTAGTAAGTTTAGGTGAAATATCCTTACGATACATCAAAGAATAATTCCAACACTTTCTTTGATAAGTATAACCTATCTCCCATTTTTCAGGATCTTTATTCAAATCAAACCACAAACCCCCAAATATTTGATAGTTGGTATTTATATCATACTGAGCTTTAGTTCCTAAAAAATTATATTTTTCTTTTTCATATATTCTATAGGCATGATTTAAACTAACTTTCCACTCACCATAATCAAATAAGACCTCACTAAATACTTTATCAAAGCGATTATCTACCCCTGAATATTCTGCCTCATTTCTTAAACTTATATAATCATTATAAAAATATTCCACAACATTATCAAAACCACCAAAACTACCTTCTTTGGTAAAATACTTAGTCTTTAAACTATGATATAGCTTTTTTTTGCCTAAAGCACTATAAAAATACTGATACATCGAAAAATTAAACTGCTCAGGATCATCTTTTAATTCTATAAAATCTTCGGTAATTTTACCTGATTTGGCTCCAGGTATAAAATAATTAGCACCTAAATACAAGGTATGATAAAAATTTTCATAAGGTTTAGAAAGATCTGTATATAAAGAAAAATTATGTGAATTTCTAAACAAATGCTCTTGATTTTTAATATCTGTATTAGAATAATCTACAAAATTTGCATAAACTCTTTCTGTAAAGGCAAAATTTAAAAAATCATCCAAAAAACTTGTATGATAAATTAAAGGTAAATCAAAATCTAAAGTTTTAGCATAAATACCCGTATGTCTATAATATCTATGAAAAGAAGCATCTAAGCTATACTGTATATAGTTATCAAAAAAACCATTTAAATATCTATGATATTGAAAAGAAGGGTATTCTTGCATGGTATCTTTGTTGCTAATTTTAGAAGTGTCTATATAATACTTTGCATAAGCACCATAATAATTATCATCATCAGATAAGAAATAATTTATTTTTGAGGTAACCAAAGAAGCTTCAGTTTTTGCACTAGAGCTTAAGTTCATATAATCTACATCATTTAAATAAGTAGCATCAATCCATAAACCTTCTTGAAATTCATCGCTCAAAAGGCTCTTGAGTAAAGCTTCACTTGAATATTTAATCTCTAAACCATAATGTTCTTTGTTTTTTAAATTTTCTTCTTTTTTATAGCTTGATTTTTCTCCAAAAATACCACCACTAATTTCACCTTGAGAATAAGGACTATCAATAAATCTTAAAGTTGAGTATAATCCATAGCCTCTTTTTGTCCTAATTTGAGGTTCAAATTGAATATCTGCATTATCATCAATAACATAATAGATTGGTTGGTTATAATATAACCCCTCGCTTTGTTTTAAAACCACCTGAGGAATTAACAAACCACTTTTCCTTTTAGTGTCTACACTAAAGCCAAAATACGGCAAATACATCACAGGAGTATTTTTTACATACAATCTTGCATTATAAAGATGTAGAAAATTACTCTCTTTATTTAATTTTCCTTCATCAAAACGAATTTCCCAATCAGGATTTTCAACATTACAACTAGAAACAACCGACTTTTTAGTTACAACAAACTTATCATTTAAATCTGCTTGATGACATTGCAACCAAACCTCTAAATCGTTATTTGAAAAAAATAAATTTTTAAAAGCTGTTGTGTTATTTTTAAGATTAATTTTAGTATAAGTAGAATTGGTTCTTTCTTTTTGCCCTCGTAAGATATTTACATCACCAAATAATTCTAAATCTTTAGTTGTTTCATTAAATTTAGCCTCACTTGCGGTGATTAAATACAAATCAGAAACTACAACTACATTATTTTTTGCTTCTATAATATCATTTTTTTTTACAGCATCTAAAGCATAAATATCTACCTTAGAAGCATATAAACTTCCTATACAAGCTAAAGAAAGTAATATTTTACGCAAGATCTATCACCACTGTTTTTGCTGCATAATCATGCCAAGTTTTTAAAACAATATTACTCAAGGCCCAAGCAAAACCTAAACCATATAACATATCGCTAATTTGTCTTACACCTGCCCTTAAAGCACTTTGGGTAAAATTTGGCTTATCTAGCAATTCTTGGTCAATCACCATAATTTTCAAAAGCATTTTCCCTAAAGTTGCACCGTATAAATAAGTAAATAAACTATGATACGCAAACTGTAAAATCAAAATTCCACCAGCAAAGCGCATTAAAAGATTATGAATTTCATCATAAGTTTGCATAGAATTAATTTTATCAAGCAAAATAATACTTACAATAGCTAAAATTACAAAACTATCAATAATATAAGCTAAAAATCTTTTTTTAAAACTTGCTATTTTTAGCTCTTCTTTTTCTAGTTTATTAAATAATTCTTGATTTGCACTCATTTAAGAACCTGAAAAGCAATATCTTTTCTATATTGTTTTCCTTTAAAATGAACATTTTCACAAAGCATATAAGCGTTTTTTTGAGCTTCCTCAATGCTTTTTCCAGTTCCCACACAAACTAATACACGACCACCACTAGCATACAATTTATCATCTTCCAAACTTACACCAGCATAAGAAATATGAGAATTTTGCGGGACATTATCTATCTCAATCAAGGCTTTTGGTGAATCCTTGTAAGGATAATTTTTACTTGCGCAAACCACACCCACAGCAAATTCATTTTTAATTTTTATATGAGTATTAGCAAGATTTTTATTCACACATGCTAAAAATAAATCCAAAGGATTTTCTATCAAAGGCATCAAAACCTCACACTCAGGATCGCCAAAACGCACATTATACTCTAAAACATAAGGTTTATTATTTACAACCATTAAACCTATAAACAACACTCCAACAAATTCAGCACCTTCTTCTTTCATACCTTTAAGAGTTGATGCCACTATATCTTTTTTCACCTGCTCTAACAAATTCTCACTTGCTAAAGCACTTGGGGCATAAGCTCCCATGCCACCTGTATTAGGTCCTTTATCATTATCTAATAATCTTTTATGATCTTGTGCAGCAGGCAATAATATAAAATCATTTCCATCACAAACTGCAAATACACTTAACTCAAAGCCATCAAGATATTCTTCAATCACAACAATTTTTCCAGCTTCCCCAAAGCTTTCTCCACTTAGCATATTTTTAGTAGCTTCTAAAGCCTCCTCATGACTTTGCGCGATAATCACCCCTTTACCCGCACATAAGCCATCTGCTTTTACCACTATAGGAGGTGTTAAGGATGTAATAAATTTCTTAGCTTTTTCATAATCTGTTGTATTTAAAAATTTAGCTGTTTTAATTTTATATTTTTTTAAAAAACTCTTCATATAAGATTTTGAAGCCTCTAGCATAGCAGCGGCTTTAGTAGGCCCAAAAATAGCAATATTGTTTTCTTTAAAAAGATCTACTATACCCTCTGCTAAAAAATTTTCGCTCCCAACTATACAAAGATCAATTTCAGATGCTTTTGCATAAGCTGTAATCACCTTAGGATCTTTCATATTAAGATTAGTTCCTATTTTAGCAGTAGCACCATTTCCTGGAGCAAAATAAAATTCTAAATTATCATTTGTTTTTTGAAGAGCCAAAGCGATAGAATACTCTCTTGCACCGCTTCCTAATATTAAAATTTTCATTATTTTCCTTAAAAGTGTTGCAAAAACCCAAATGGCCGGAGTATAAGTGTCTGACCCTCAAAAAGTCAAAGTATGCCATTAGGTGATTTTTAAAGGCTGCAGCTTCTCGCTTTTCTCAAAACTCAAACGAAGTCACAGAACACGGTAAATCACACATCACAGCTTATAATTAATGTGTTGGATCCTCTTTAATACCATATCGAACCATTTAGGCAATATAATTATAACTAAGAAAACTTAAAAATAGGGTTTAAAAAGGATTTTTATAAAATTTTAAATTTAGTTTTAGAATCTTTTTTTAAGAAATATTTCCCTTCTAAGATAACATCAGCAACAGGCGCCCATATAGTCTTTTCATCTACATAAACTATATCAAATTCAGTATTTTTCATTAATCCTTGATAATTTACTTTTTTAGGCGCATGCTTAACTACATAATAAGGATTCATTGCAAAAATTTGAATCTTCATGCTAACATACAAATCAGGATTAGAAGTAACTACCAAAAAACTCTTTTCACATTCTTTTCGAACCTTTTTAACATAGGAAAGTAATAATTGATCATTTGGGTTTAATGCATGTTTATTTAGTCTATTTAAATAAAGCTCAGCAAAAGAAAGCGTACAAAAAGAAATTTCACTTGCTGTTTTAAAATAAGAGTTTTTAATGCTTGTTGATTTTAAAGATTTTTTCCAAATTTCTATATCTAGTTTTGTTGCACATATATTTAAACCCTGCTTAATCTTTTCAAAAAGCTTTTCTCTTGCCATATTAAAACTATTACTAAAAATTGTAAAATTTTTTTCATAAAAAGATTTTTTTATCAACTCTAGTCTTTCTACGCTTTTAGTAAAATAATCAGCTTCGTTTTTTAATTCTATTAGTTTTTGTTTTTTACCTTGTATCATTTCTTCTAGTTCATGGTGTTTTTTTCCACCTTCTGCTTCTAATCTTGCTTGTTTTGATTTTATATCTGTTATTAAAGTGCTCATTTGACGATCAAGCGCTAATTTTCTATTTTTTCTGTTATCAATTGAAGCCAAAAGTGCTTGATAATGACACTGATGAGATAAAAAAACCTCTTCATATAAGCGTTCCATATTGATATGCTTTTGCTTGTCTTTCATATCTTTATATGACATTTCAAGGTGCACTATGATATTTTTCATTGCAGAAAAATCAGCTTGATTGATAGTATTATCCGAAAATAATAAAGTATCTAAAGCCTTATATAAAAAACGCTTCATAGCAAAAAAATCAATAATATATGGCACCTCATCTGTGTTAATGTCTTTTACTGCATTAATTGACAAGGTTTCATTATAAAAATATCTTTGAATGGCTTGTGGGATAGTTAAATTTAATGTGATTTTATCAAGATTATCATAATCTGTTTCTCTATAAAGTTCTTGAACATAAGCATCGCGTCTTGTCAGTCTTAAATCTTCTAATTCATCATCACTATCTGTTTTCCAGAAATCTCTTTCTTTGATAAAATCACCATCTGTAAATTCTTGAAATTTAGAAGGACGTAAATCGGTAATATGCTTTCCATCGGATCTAAATTCAACAAACATACCAACCGTTGGCATACTTCTTTTATCATGCCATGCGTGTTTATTAAATTCAAAAAATGTTTTTGCTAGATTGATTACTGTTCCTCTTCCAGTAGCATCCACATAAACCATTATTTTTCCGTGCATATCCAAATCCTTGATTTAAAGAAAAATTCAATTCTTATTTTAACTTTGTTTTCATAAATTTACAATTATATTTTAAAATTTCACAAAATAAACGTCTTTAGGTATTTTATTTATGTTTTTATATCAATATTTTAAAAACCCAAAACAAACAGGTGCGTTTTGCGCAAGCTCTAAAAAATTAAGTAAACTCATAACTTCTCATGTCCAACATGCAAAAAATATCGTTGAAATAGGGCCTGGTACAGGAAGTTTTACAAAGTATATCCTCAAACAAAAAAGCCATAATGCAAGTTTTTTTGCCGTAGAAATCAATCCTCAAATGGCAAAAAAATTAAAGCAAAAGATAAAAAATATAGATATAGAAGTCAACTCAGCAGAATTTTTACCAAATATGTTAGAAAAAAGAGCGATCAATAGTGTAGATTTAATTATCTCAGGAATTCCTTGGGCTTTATTAAATTCCAAAGAACAAGATTTATTGCTAAAATCCATTCATGATGCTTTAGAGGAAAATGGTTGTTTTGCAACATTTGCTTATATACTCCCAACACCAAAAGGGAGAGCTTTTAAGAAAAAACTTTTTGCCACTTTTAGCAAGGTAGAAATTTCACCTATCATTTGGCAAAATCTTCCCCCTGCTTTTGTTTATTTTTGCACTAAATGATCATTCCCATTCAATCGTTGCTGGTGGCTTGCTAGAAATATCATACACTACGCGATTGATTCCTTCTACTTCATTAATAATACGACGTGAAATATTTTCTAATAATTCATAAGGTAAATGAGAAAAAGTTGCAGTCATACCATCGCTTGCATTAACAACACGCACGCAAACTGCATTATCATAGGTTCTATTATCACCCATTACACCAACACTTTGCACGTTTAAAAGCACACAAAAAGCTTGCCATGTCTTATCATACCAGCCACTGCTTTTTAATTCTTCAATCAAAATAACATCTGCTTTTCTTAAAAGATCCAAACTAGGCTCATTTACCTCACCCATTATACGTATAGCAAGGCCTGGCCCTGGGAAAGGGTGACGATAAACTACATCTTTACTTAAGCCAAGCTCCATTCCCAAAGCTCTTACCTCATCTTTAAAAATTTCCTTTAATGGCTCGATGAGTTTTAAATTCATCTTTTCAGGTAAACCACCCACATTATGATGAGATTTTATAGTCTTACTAGCTCCTACAACCGAACTTTCAATAATATCAGTATACAAAGTCCCTTGTACTAGATATTTTACATCTTTATGTTTTTTAGCTTCTTCTTCAAAAACTTCTATGAAAGTATTTCCTATGATTTTTCTCTTTTGTTCAGGATCTCTTACCCCTGCTAAACGACTTAAGAAAATCTCTCTAGCATCAATACTGATTAAATCAATGCCCAAGGTGTGTCTAAACATATACTCAACTTGTTCTTTTTCACCACTTCTTAAAAGACCATTATCAACAAAAACAACTACTACTTGATCTTTTATCGCACTTGCTAACAATGCAGCCACCACGCTACTATCAACTCCGCCACTTACTGCACAAAGTACTTTATCATTTCCTACTTCTTCTTTGATTTTTTGTGCTTGAGTTTTTGCAAAAGATCCCATATTCCATACACTATCACAATTACATGCATACTTAGCAAAATTTTTCAAGATGCTTTTTCCAAATTCACTATGTTGCACTTCAGGGTGAAATTGTAAAGCAAAAAATTTACGCTTCTCATCTCCAAATACACAAAATGGACTATTTTCGCTAGTCGCTAAAACCTCAAAACCTTGTGGCAAATTCTCAACCTTATCAGAATGGCTCATCCATACCGTTTGCTTTTTAGGTAAATTTTTAAACAAATCGCTATCATTTTGAATATCTATAGTTGCTTTACCATATTCTTTATGGCCTGCTGGGGCAACATTTGCTCCAAAATGATGTGCCATAAGTTGCATACCATAGCATATTCCTAAAACTGGTATATTTAAATTAAAAACACCCTTATCACAAAAATAAGCATCATTTGCATATACACTAGCTGGCCCACCACTTAAAATAATACCCTTAGGCTCTTTAGCTTTGATCTCATCTAAACTTACGTTAAAAGGTAAAATTTCTGCATACACACCTTGCTCTCTTAATCTTCTAGCAATGAGTTGTGTATATTGTGAACCAAAGTCCAAAACTAAAATATCTGCTTTTTTCATCTAACTCCTTTATAAATTTAACAATTGAAATTGTACATACCAAACTATAATAGATATTATATAACCAACCAAAATCGTCCATGCATATTTTAAATGAGCGTTAAAAGTATAAATTCCCTTCATTTTGCCCATCACTCCTACTCCAGCAGCTGAACCAAAGCTGATCAAAGACCCCCCTATTCCTGCTGTAAGAGTTACTAAAAGCCATTGAGTATCATCCATGCTTGGATTTGCCTTTAATACCGCACTCATAACCGGAACATTATCTACAATAGCAGATAAAAATCCTACTCCTATATTAATACTAGTAGCTCCAAATTTTGCATAAAGATCAGAAGCATAAGCAAGCCAACCAACAAAATGCAAGGCGCCCACAGCAGATAAAATACCAAAGAAAAATAATAAAGTGTCCATCTCAATACGCGTCATATAATGAAAAATATTTAAATCTTTTTTACCTTGTTTTCTGTTGAAAAAATACATATACAAACTAAGCAATGAAAGGCCAAAAATCATACCCCACATTGCAGGTAAATCACAAATACTATGAATAAATACCGCCAAAGCTATAGTTAAAAAACCAAGCACAATAAAAACTTTACCACCTGGTTTAATCTCGACTTTTTCTAAATTATCCTTATGGAAATTTGGCTTAATATTAGGCACATAACGTGACAATAAATAAGCAGTAAGCAACCAGCCAATAAAAGAGGCAGGAAAAAGAGCAAAAAATTCAAAAAACGTGGCTTTTTTTGCTGTCCAAACCATTAAAGTAGTAATATCACCAAAAGGCGACCAAGCTCCACCAGCATTAGCTGCTACTACAATATTTATAGCACCTGGGATTAAAAATTCTTTATTATGTTTATCTATAGTTAAAAGCACAGTGGATAAAATCAAAGCTGTTGTAAGATTGTCCGCAATTGGGGAAATAAAAAAAGCTAAAATACCTGTTAGCCAAAATAACTTTCTATAAGTATAACCCTTGCTTACAAGTTTGTATTTTAAAGTTTCAAAAACCGATCTTTCTATCAAGGCTTCTATAAAAGTCATAGCAGCTATTAAGAAAAACACAATTTGCGCAATTTCTAAAATAAGATGATTTACACTTTCTTCAAGTATTTGTGTGTCTAAATCATTCATTACCATATATATACCAATGATAATAAAAGAAAAAGTTCCTATAAATAAAGCAGGCTTAGTTTTATTGATATGATATTTCTCTTCTGCTGCGATAAAATAATAACCCAATATAAAAATTATTAAAATACCTATACCTAAAGCACTAAAAGCTAAATTTAGCTCATGTGTTTGACTAGCTAACAAAAAACTAACACCAAAACAAAGTAAAAAAAGTATTTTATTCATATTTCACTCTCCAAAGATTGGAATTTTTTTATTTCCTTTACACTGCCATTATTATCTTTTATCTCATAAAATGGAGCATCCTTATAACCACATGCATTTAGAAATATTAATAAAAAAAATGTTAAAATAATTAAATGAAAATTAAAACGAGTCATTACATCATCAACGAGCTTGCTGATTTTAAACATTATAAACCTTTAAAAATATTTTTTCAATATAAAGAGTTTTTAAATTTATTTAATCACAATCACCAACAAATGATTACTAAACTCTTTATAAAAAATAATACTTTGATTATTTTAGTTAAGCACCACATTGCATATATGGAATTAAATCACGATAATACCAAAAAAATGATTAAAAGTCTCATAAAAAACTATACTTTAGCTAGGCCAATGAGTAATTTTGCAAAGGTAGAAAACATAAAAATACTCAGCGATCAAAACTTTATTTCTAAAAACAAAACTTTTAATGAGCATAAAAAAGCTCACTTAGAGCTTTCTAATGGAAATTTTAAAAATCATTTTGAAAATCCTATTTTACATAACAAATTTGAAGAACTGCGAAAGCTTATAAAAAATGCTTGAAAATGAACTCAAAACCTTACCAAATTTACCTGGTGTATATCAATACTTTGATATTCAAGGTAAGCTTTTATATGTAGGTAAGGCCAAGAATTTAAAAAACCGTGTTAGAAGTTATTTTAACTTCACTCCAAATCTTTGCCCAAATCCTAATAATAGCTTAAGAATTCAAAAAATGATTAGCCAAACACATCATTTAGAATTTATCACCACAAAAAGCGAGGCTGATGCTTTAATACTAGAAAATTCTTTTATAAAGCAACTTCATCCAAAATACAATATACTATTAAGAGATGATAAAACCTACCCTTATATTTACATAGATTTAAACGAAGATTTTCCTAGATTTGAAATTACAAGAAAAATCATCAAAAAAAACAAAATAAAATATTTTGGTCCATTTTTTAAAGGAGCAAAAGAGCTTTTAAATGCTTTGTATTTATCATTTGAACTAAGACAAAAAAAATCCTGCAAAGAACTTTGCCTTTTTTATCAAATTAAACGCTGTAAAGGACCATGTGAAGAAAAAATCTCTAAACAAGAATATGAAAAAATTATCCAAAAGGCCACTCAAGCTCTTTTAAATCCCTTATCTTTAACAAAAAACCTAGAAAATAAAATGCTTGAATATGCAAAAAATGAAAACTACGAAGAAGCAGCTATTATAAGGGATCAAATCAAAATAATAGAAGATTTAAGCGTAAAAATACAAATAGACCTTGCAAAATTAGAAGATTTTGATGTTTTTGCCATATATCATGAAGAAAATATACTCTCTATGGTACGTTTTGTTATAAATAATGGTAGAATAATTAGCTCAAACCATAAAGTGCTAACCCTAAATCATCAAGATAAATTTGACCTAAATGCAGTATATAAACAATACATATTAGAAAATTACACCCAAGATAGCCCAATAAATTCAACCCGAATTTATACGCATGAAGAATTTGAAGATATGAACCTTTTGCAAAATTTACTTAGTGAAAGGTTTTCTAGGAAATTTCATCTTAAAACTCCAAAACTTGGTGAAAAAAAGGCCTTATGCGAACTTGCACTAGAAAATGCAAAAATAAACATACAAAAACACTTAAAAAGTGATGATTATTTATTTTTAAAAGAATTAAAAGAATTTTTTAACCTACAAAACTATCCTAATTATATAGAAATTTTTGACAATTCCCATATGCAAGGTGAAGCAAATGTCGGTGCTTTAGTAGCTTATAAAGATGGAAAATTTGATAAAAGCTCTTATAGACACTACCATTTATCCTATAAAAATGATTATGATCAAATGCTTCAAACACTTAGCAAAAGAGCTATGTCATTTGATAAAAATCCTCCGCCTGATTTATGGTTAATTGATGGGGGAGATGCTTTATTAAAACTAGCAAATGATATCATCAAAAGTTCTGGGGCAAATGTAGATATTTTAGCGATTTCTAAAGAAAAAATGGATACAAAAGCTTATAGGGCAAAAGGAAGTGCGAAAGATAAAATTTATACCCAAGAAGGTAAAATTCAACTTTCAACTGATGATAAAAAATTACAATTTTTGCAAAAATTACGCGATGAAGCACATCGCTTTGCAATTAGTTTTCATCAAAAAACAAAAAGAAAACAAGATTTGCAAAGTTCTAGATTAATACAACTTGGAATTTCCCAAGGATATATTAAAAAATTTTTAGATTATTATGGTAGTTTTGATGAAATTAGCAAAGCTAGTTTTGATGAATTAAAATCACTTTCCAATGCAAAAATAGCTAAATTAATCAAGGAAAATTCATGATATTATTTATTAGTCTTTTGACTTTAATTTTATGTTTTTTAAATTATTATTTTTTATATCCTATCGATCAAAAACTATTCTTCATTTATACTTTTATAAGTATTTTGATTTTTATCATTGCGTGTGTTTATATAATCTTAAAAAATCAAAAAATCAAAAAAAATAAAATTTTAACACAAGAAATTGAAAAATATCTTTCTCTGTCAAAATCAAATTCTTTGGAAGAATTAAAAGAAAATTTAAAGCTATCGTTTGATTTAATCAACAAGCAATTGCAAGATCAAAAGCTACAAAACCAACTTACACAAAAAGATTTTCAATATCTTATCCAAGGTTTAAATTACTTACAAACAGATAATTTATACACACTAAAACCAATTTTACAACAATACCACCACAATAAAATTCCCATAAATGATTGTTTTGAAAATATACATGCAGGTATCATAAACAACAATGTTATTGAAAATTTTCTTTTGCAATGTATATTATCAAATATAGGAATTAGTAGTGAAATTACAAAGGATTACAAAGAAAAGAATTTTAGCCTTATTATCTCAAAAGAAAAGGTTGATGATATTTTAAATTTTACTTTTACTAAAATTTGTGCTGAAGATATTATTAATTTTTTAAATGCCAATTTCACACAAGAAACTTACAAAAAAAGAAATTCTCATAATGTTTTGATTTTTAAATCTACTAGTTTTGAAAACGATCTTATTTTAAATATAACCAATCAATTTTGCCAAAACAACCAAACTGTAAATAATTTAAGTGATTTTAAAAAATCTTTACAATTAAATTTCAAATTGATTTTAATTGATTATGAAGTTATAAAATTTGATCTTACACATATCAGTCAAATTTTGCAAGAATATAAAATAAAAAATTCACAAAATACCATTTTACTTTTTTCCAAAGATAGAGTTAAAAACTGTGATTTTGCCAATATAATCTTAAATGATATTAACAAAAATGAATGGTTGGCATTGTTAAAACAATATATCAATCAAGTTTAGTTCTATGATTTATAGCTTTATGCAAAGATATAAAATCAACATTTTCCAAACTCACACCACTTGGAATACCTTGAGCTATTTGCGAAAAACTTAAATTTAAATCTTTTAATTTTTCTTCTATAAAAAAAACAATAGCATCAGAATTTAAGCCTTGCGTGAAAGCAAAAAATATTTCTGTGGTTTTATTATACTCAATCATGCTTCTTAATTTTATAATATTTTCTTCACTTGTATCATCAAGTACAAAATAAAGCCCATCATAACTTCCACTATCTTCTAAAACCAAGACATCTTTAGAATCTTGAACTATACAGATAATATTACGATTTCTTTCTATATTAGAACAAACTTCACATAATTCATTTTCACTTAAAGCACCACATTGTGTGCATTTTCTTATCATTCTTATGGATTCTTCAATATGATAAGCAAGTTTAGAACCCAACAAAGGATCTTTTATACAAACATGATATGCAAGCCTTAAAGCAGATTTTTTTCCTATAGTAGGCAATGCAGAAAAAGCAGCTACTAGCTCATTAAATTTTTCTAAGCCTTTCAAAATTATTTCAACCTTGAAAAAACAATTTTAAAAGTATGATAACCATCTTCATAACTATAGGTTAGATTATAACCATGAAGATTGCAAATATTATTAATAATATAAAGCCCTAGTCCCATTCCTTCTACTTGAGTATTATGCTCTCTTACAAAAGGTTTTAAATAATAATCAAAAGTTTTTTTAAGTTGAATTCCCTTATTTCTAACAATAATATAATCTCCAGAACATATAATCTCACAAGCTTTGTCAACTGAGTATTTAATAGCATTATCAATTAAATTTTTAAGCATTAAAGAAAAGAGTTCTAGATCAGCAACTATCATAGTATCCTCTTTATAAGTAATTTTTACTTTTTGATAAAAATCATCTCTCATTAAATAATCTTCAGCCTGCTCTAAAATCAAACTCAGATGATAAGTTTGCAAATTAAGCTGGCAATTTCTTGATAAAACTTTTTCAATTTTTCCAAATTCATCTATTAATAATTCAAGTCTTTCAAAAATTGCCACCAAACGATCTTTTTGCTTTTGATTATCTAGCATTTCACAAACTATCCTACCTTTTCCAATAGGTGTTTTAAGCTCATGCATAATCATTCTTAAGAAAAACTGTCTTGATTTTACAAGTTCTTGAATTTTATTGATAGCATGATCAAATTCAAAAGAAATTTCAGAAATTTCATCATTAATCTGAGAATACTCAGATAAAGGTTCAATTTTACCTGCACTAATATTTTTAATTTTCTTTTTTAAAATTTTTAAAGGCATTAAAGATCTTAATACTGAAAAATATAAAAATATAATCAAAATCAAACTAAAAAAGAAACTTAATAAAAATAAATATTCTAAACGCGTGGAAGCATTTAATTCATAAAGATGTTTTGTATTTAACCTTTCTACATAGAAAAAAATTTGATTATGATAAATAATAGAAGAAAAACTTCCATATAAAGAATTAATCCTAAATACCTTTTCACCTTTTGCAATGATATGTTTTGCGCTGCGATCATTTTCAACTAATTTAAAAGATTTAGAAAGAAGATACTCATGTATTGAAAAATCTTCTTTTCTTTCTAGGTTGTATATTATTTTTTCTACAATTTCTTTTTGCCTTCCTTGTTCGTTAGTTAAATAAGAATCAATCTGAACCTTTCCTAAAAGCACAAACAAGGCACAAACAAATAAAAAAGCTGTTGCAAAAAGAACGGTGATTTTAAGATTAATAGTTACTTTCATCCTATTAATTTATATCCTATTCCTCTAACTGAAAAAATATGTTTTGGCGCTTTTGAGCTATCACCAATTTTAGTTCTAAGTCTACCAATAATAACATCTAAGCTTTTAGAATCTTTATCTTTTAAGCTTTTGCAATGATACACAAGTTGTTCTCTGCTAACCGAAAAACCATGCTGTCTTATCATATAGCTTAAAATTTCATACTCAGCAGGAGTTAAAACCAAAACCTCATCATTGTAACTTATCTCATGTCTTTTTTCATCAATTTTAAATGCCGAATTGATTATTTTCTCGGGAGTTTCATTGGTTCGTTTAGAACGACGAATCAAACTCATAATTCTTGCGTGCATTTCTTTTGGATCATATGGTTTTGGCAAGTAATCATCTGCACCTATTTGAAGTCCTACAATTTTATCACTCAAATCACTTCTAGCTGAAGAAATAATAATAGGAATACTATATTTTTCTCTTATTTCACGACAAACTTCAAGACCATCAAGTCCAGGTAAAGTTAAATCAAGAATTAAACAATCATAGTTTTTTATACCAGCACTCATTCCCAAATATGGATCTTCATAATTAGTAACTTTTATATTAAACTGGGCCAAATATTCTGCCAAAAACTCTGCAAAATCTGGATCATCTTCGATCATTAAAACATTAATCATCTCTACCCCTTTAGTGAAAATATGTTACGAACTTAACATTATAACACATAATTTAACTATTCATTTATTTTTTTGCTAAAATTACAATATTAATTTTTCAAGAGAGGAAAAAAGTGGAACTTAATTATTATGAAATACTAGAAATTTCCCAAACTTCAGATAAAGAAACCATAAAAAAAGCATACAGAAAGATGGCTTTAAAATATCATCCTGATAGAAATCAAGGAGACAAAGAAGCAGAAGAGAAATTTAAGCTTGTAAATGAAGCTTATGAGGTGCTTAGCAATGATGAAAAAAGAAGTATATATGATAGATACGGAAAAGAAGGGCTTAAAGGTCAAGCCGGTGGTTTTGGTGGTTTTGGAGATGTTGATTTAGGGGATATATTCTCGAGCTTTTTTGGAGATGGATTTGGTTTTGGCAGCTCAACACGTAAAAAAGAAAAAGGAAATAAATATCCTCAAGATTTAAAAATAACGACAAAAATTAGCTTTAAAGAAGCTGTTTTTGGCTGTAAAAAAAAGATCGATTTTACCTATAAAAGTTTTTGTAAATCATGTAAAGGAAGTGGTTCAGAAAATGGAAAATTAGATACTTGTCCTCATTGCGGAGGAAAAGGGCAAGTTGGTGTTAGACAAGGCTTTATGACCTTTGTGCAAAGCTGTGATCATTGTAAAGGTAGTGGTCAGATTATAAAAGATAAATGCAAAACATGTCATGGTAATGGCTATGAAGAAATAAAAGATCATATAGAACTTGATATACCAGAAGGTATAGACAGCGGTATGAGTCTTAGAGTACAAAATAAAGCAAATGAGCTTCCAAATTCTTCTCAAAGAGGTGATTTATATATCAAAATAATCGTAGAAGATGATGATAAATTTATCAGACATGATGATGATATCTATACCATAGTACCTGTATTTTTTACCCAAGCTGCTCTTGGAAAAACTATTAAAGTATCCACTATAAGAGGAGAGGCTGATCTTAAACTTCCAGTCGGTGCAAAAGATAAACAAAAATTCGAATTAACCAACGAAGGTGTTAAAAATATTCACAATGGAAAATTAGGCTCACATATTGTACAAATTGAAATAAAATTTCCAAAAACGCTTACCGATGAACAAAAAAATCTACTATTGCAGCTTGAGAAAAGTTTTGGCTTAGCAGATGAAGAAGGCTTTATAGAACAAGAAAGTTTGTTTGATAAAATCAAATCTTGGTTTAGCCACTAAGGAAGTTTTAAAGCCATTTTCATGGCTTTAAAAATTTCTTCTGTTTTTTGACATTCTAAAAATAACTCAAGAGCAAAAACACCTTGCCATAAAAGCATTTGTGTACCATCTTTTATTTTTAAGCCATTTTCTCTTGCTAATTTTAAAAAAGGTGTATTTTTACCGTATATCACATCAAAAGCATATTTGGCATGTTGAAAAATACTTTTTAAAATCTCTTCTTGGCAAGGTAATTTCTCATCATTTAAACCTGCACTAGTTGTATTGATAATCAAATCAAATTTTTTACTTAAATCAAGTTGATTATATAAAAAACATGGATAGCTAGCTAAATTTTCAAATCTAGCACTAGAACGATTTGCTACTGTAACTTCAATATATATAGATTTTAAAGCATATGCTAAAGCTTTAGCCGTACCCCCAGCACCCAAAATCAAAGCATTTTTGATAAGAGAAAAATCTTCAATCGCTTTTAAAAATCCTAGATAATCTGTATTACAAGCATAAATTTTGTTATTTTTATTTAACAAAGTATTAGCAGAGCCTATATGTATAACACTTTCATCTTTAAAATCAGCTATTTTACAAGCTGCTTCTTTAAAAGGTATGGTGATATTAGCACCATCTAACTTTTGAATAATCTCTTTTAGTTTTGCTTTATCTTTTAGATGATATCTTGTATAAACTGCGTCTTCTTTGAGTGTTTGCAAGGCATTATTATGCATTCTTGGAGATTTAGAATGCATAATAGGGTCACCTATAACTGCAAAAGTTTTCATTTTACTCTAAATGTAAAAGCACCTTTTGCAATTTTAGAACGTACTTTTTCTAATTCGGTCTTTAATTCACTCTCTTTATAAGGTCCAACTAAAACTTTCGTTAGCTCTTTGCCATTTACTGTTGTTTTATAAATTTTATAATCATATCCATTTTCTTTAAGTATATTTAATTCTTTTGATTTAGGATCTAAACTATTTAAAGAAAAAACTTGAATATAAGCACCTGAAGGAAGTTGTGTTTGAACATTTGGTGTTTTGATACTTTCAAATAATTCATTTGTATTGCTTTGCTCTGGAGCTTTTGGTTTTTCAACTATATTATTTTTTGGTTTTTCAGAAGGTTTTTGAGTTGGTTTTTCTATAGATTTTTCCATAAGTTTAATCTCTTCTTGTTTTTCTTCCACCTTAGCTGGCTCTTCTTTTGGCTCTATTGTAGTAATTTGATCTAAAACACTATTACTTGGAAATTCTTGCTTTTCTTCTATGGTAGTATTTGTATCATTCAAAGAACTCTCTTCTTTTAATTTTCTAGCTAAAGCTTCAAATTCATCCTCTTCTTTAGCACTATCTGTAATAGGCAAAGAATTAAAATTATTTTCATAAGCAGCTTGCTCTTGTGGTTCTGATGGCATTTGTAATGTTTTTTCTTCACCTGGGTCATTAATTAGCTTCATTACTATCATAACAACTAAAAATACAATGATTAAAATAATCGATCTAAGTAAAATTTTTTTAAGTTTTTCGCTTTTATTGCTTTTTTGCAAAATTATATCATCAAATTCGTTTTTATTGTTTTCTTCCATTTTTCATCCTTTCAAAATTACATATGTTTAGACCAAGAAGCACCACGTTCTTTTTGATAAACTTCATAAGGCAAGGTTAATATATTAAATTCTCTAGGTATATCCATACTAGGAAAAACCTTCCACTCTACTGGCATCTTTTGAGAAAAAAGTAAAGATAGTTTTGAGCCCAAAGAACAAGCCTCGTTAAAAGTTGTATGTCCTTTATGAATATACAAATGTAAATGGTTATTAGTTCTTGTTCTATAAGCAGTAAAATTAATAAAACCTTCTTCTCTTAAAACAAGCTGTGCTCTATGCCAAAAACGCTCCGCGTTAAAACCGTTATAATCAAATACAATATTTTCAACCTTATCAAAACTATTGATCAAAGAATGCGCCACAATTATCTTTTTTTCCATATGCTCTTGTATAACACTAGCGGTTAATGGGGCATTAACTTTTTCAAATTTATCAAAGAAAATTCTACCCTTGTATTCGTATTTATTTACTATAGTATCACGCTTTATATAATAATGGCTTGTAACCATTTTAATTAAAGCTAAATCCATTGTTGTAATCAAAATAAAGCCCTTTCATAAATAATAAAATTACTTGCTAAATCCTTCAGTTTAACCTTAATTTCCTCTTGTAATTTTGTATTTTGTATATCATCTAAAATATCAGCTATATAATTTGCAACAATAGAAATTTGCTCTTCTTTAAAACCTCTTGCTGTTAAAGCTGCTGTTCCAAGTCTTAAACCACTCGTTACAAAAGGACTTCTAGTTTCACCTGGAATAGTATTTTTATTAGCTGTAATACCTGCTCTTTCTAGCGCTAAATCTGCATCTTTACCACTAAATTCTTTATTTAAAAAGCTTAATAAAATCAAATGATTATCAGTACCACCGCTGACTAAATCATATTTTCTATCTATTAAAACTTGTGCCAAAGTAGCAGTATTTTTGATGATTTGCTTAGCATAAATTTTCCACTCATCACTTAAATTATATTTAAATCCAACAGCCTTAGCAGCAATTACATGCATTAATGGACCACCTTGAATGCCTGGAAAAATTGCAGAATTTATTTTTTTAGCAATTTCTTCATCATTACACATGATAATCCCGCCCCTTGGACCTCTTAAAGTTTTATGTGTAGTAGAACTTACAACATGAGCATAAGGAAATGGACTAGGATGCTCACCCGCTACAACCAAACCTGCAATATGTGCAATATCAGCAAACAAGTACGCGCCAACCTCATCTGCTATTTCTCTAAATTTGGCAAAATCAATCACTCTAGGATAAGCACTAGCACCACAAACAATAAGTTTTGGTTTAATCTCTTTTGCTATCTCTCTAACTTTATCATAATTAATTCTTCCATCAAGCTCAACTCCATAAAAAAAGCTTTCATAAACCTTTCCAGAAGAACTTACTTTAGAACCATGAGTTAGGTGTCCTCCATGGCTTAAATCCATACCCAAAATTCTATCACCTGGATTTAACAATGCCATATATACACCTTGATTTGCTTGTGAGCCTGAATTAGGTTGCACATTGGCAAAATTACAATTAAAAAGTTTTTTACATCTTTCTATAGCAATCGTTTCAATCTCATCAACAAATTCACATCCACCATAATATCTTTTACCAGGATAGCCTTCTGCATATTTATTTGTTAAAATACTTCCCATTACCTCCATAACTTCTGGTATGGTAAAATTTTCACTTGCTATCATTTCAAGACCATCGCATTGTCTTGCTAACTCTTTTTGGGTTAAATCAAAAATTTCTTTATCAAATTTTTCCAACATTTACTCTCCTTTTATCTCATTTTTAAGTGGTCTCATGGCTGGGAAAAGCACTACATCACGAATTGATTTTTTATTAATTAAAAGCATAACCAATCTATCTATTCCTATACCTTGTCCTGCAGTTGGTGCCATAGCATAACCTAATGCATTAACAAAATCCTCATCCATTTCGCATGCTTCTTCATCACCTGCATTTTTTGCTTCAATTTGCTTTAAAAATCTCTCATATTGATCTAGAGGATCATTAAGCTCATTAAATCCATTAGCAATTTCTCTACCTGCGATAAACAACTCAAATCTTTCAGCAATATCTGCATCTTTATCACTTCTTCTAGATAAAGGACTTATAGAAATAGGAAAATCTATCACAAAAGTAGGATCAATCAATTTATCTTCAACATAATTATCAAAAAGTTCAGCTTGTAAATGACCTAATTCCAATTTTTCATTGGCTTCAAATCCATCTTTTTTTAGCTTTTCCAAAATTAATTCTTTATTATTAATAAGCTCATCATCCAAACCGCCATATTTTTTTAATGCGTCTTTATAAGTAATTCTTTCAAATGGCTTAGAAAAATCAATTATTTTTTCATCAAATTCAAGTTTTTTATCTAATTTTAATTTATCTAAAAGCATAGCAAAAAGCTCTTCTGTTAAATCCATTAAATCATGATAATTATGATAAGCCCAATAAAACTCGATTGTAGTAAATTCAGGATTATGCGTTAAATCCATCCCTTCATTTCTAAAACATCTATTAATCTCATAAACCGCCTCAAAACCACCTACAATCAAACGTTTTAGATACAACTCTGGAGCAATTCTTAAAAATCTTTCCACACCCAAAGCATTGTGATAAGTTACAAAAGGCTTTGCATTTGCTCCCCCTGCAATAGGATGCATCATTGGTGTTTCAACTTCCAAAAATCCTTTGTTATCAAAAAAAGATCTAATATAAGAAACTATTTTAGAACGCAAAATAAAATCTTTTCTCACCTCACTATTCATAATCATATCAAGATATCTTTTTCTATATCTTTGCTCAATATCTGTCAGCCCATGATATTTTTCCGGTAAAGGCACTATAGCTTTTGTAGCTATTTGAATTTGTTCTACATGAAGACTGAATTCTCCTGTTTTTGTCATAAAAGGAAAACCTTTAACCAAAACAATATCCCCTACTTCGAGATATTTTTTTAAAATGGCAAAGTATTCTTCCCCTAAAATGTTTTGATTAAAGTAAATTTGTAAATTATCTTGCTCATCTTCTATATTAGCAAATACTGATTTACCAGCTATCCTAAGAAGCTTTAATCTTCCTGCTAATACTCCATGAGCATTTTCATCACGCTGATTTTCTATATCTTTAATATAGATGAATTTAGCCTTATATTCATTTATACTCATTTCTTTTTTTAAAAAGTGTGGATAAGGGTTGATTCCTAGTTCTTTTAACTCTTGTGCTTTTTGAATTTTTTGTTGCTCTAAAATATTATCAAACATTAAATATACCTTTATTTTTTACTACATTGTGGACATAGGCCATAAAGTTGCATTAAATGTCCTGTTAGTTTAAAATTATATTCTTTTGCGATTAACATTTGTTGCTGTTCAATAATAGGATTTTCAAATTCTACAATCTCGCCACAACTTTTACAAATCAAATGATCATGGTGAGGTTTATTTGCAAGTTCAAATTTCTTCCCTGAAGCACCAAAAGATATAGAAGTAGCCATACCGGATTCTTCTAACAAATTTAAAGTTCTATAAACTGTTGCAATGCCTACATTTAATTCGGGATTTTTTTGCTTTATTTCTACGTATAGACTTTCTGGAGTATAATGCATATCGCTATTATATAAAGTTTTTAAAAGCACTTCTCTTTGTTTAGTATATTTTAGACCATTATCTTTAAGTGTTTTTTTAAAACGCTCAAGCAAAACATCATATTCAATATTTTCAATTTGCATTATTTACCTCCGAATTTAGACTTAAATTAGAATCTATAATTTGTTCTTGTATTTTATCTAAACCATTTTGAGTAAAATCAGTATTCATTATAAAATCACCTGTTTGTCTAAGTAAATCTAATGTATAGCTATTTTTAGCATATTTTTCTAAGCTTGCATTTAAAAATTCTATATTATTAATACAAGCCACTAAAATTGCAAAAATCAAAAATATTTTAGCACTACCAAATAAAAATCCACCTATACGATCTATAAAACCAAGACCACTCATACTAAAAATCTTTGATAATATATTTCCTAAAGCCATACAAGCTACCCAAATTACAATTAACAAAACCAAAAATCCCGCAAAAATCGCAAGATTTTCGTTTTCAATTGCATAAAAATTATTATTAATAATTTCTGCTACTTCTTTAGCATATCTTGAAGCAAGTAAAACCCCGCCAACTATGCCTAATAAACCAAAAATTTCCTTAAATAAGCCACTTACCAAACCTTTTAAACCTAAAATCGCAGTTAAACCTAAAACAAATACATCAAACCAAGAAAAATTTTCCATCTATATTAAACTCCAAATATTTTATTCAATTATCTTAGGGACTATAAAAAATCCATCCTGAGAATTTGGAGCATGCTTGCTAAGCATATCTATCACATCAGATTTTCTACTTTCATCTAGTCTAAATGGAGTTGCAGCATTTGTAGTGCTAGTCATAGCCTCCACATCATCAAGTTTTAGCTCATCTAATTTTTCTACAAAATTAACAATCTGACTTAATTGCTCTTCCAATTCTTGTCTTTTATCATCGGCAATTTTTAAAGCACTTAGCTTTTCAAGTTTGGTTAATAATTTATCATCAATTTGCATAATTTACCTTAATCTTAATTTTTAACTCAAGAAAACTCTTTTTAGGTTAAAAATTATAACATAAAATCATTTATTTTTTCATTTTTATATGTTACAATTATAGACTTAAAACAATAAATAATGTTTATTCTTACTAAAAAAGGGAAAATATGGCTTTAAAAGAAAACCTAAAAGCGGTTCAAGCAGAATTAAGCTCTCAAGAGCAGATGATGGAAAATTTTATCAAATCTGAGCGCTTTATAAAAAAATACAAATACTATTTCATTGTAATCATTGTACTTTTAATCGCATATCTTAGCGGAAGTTATTTTTACAATCTAAAACAAGAAAGTAATATTCAAGAAAGTAATATAATTTTTAACAACTTATTGAAAAATCCTTCAGACCAAAAATTACTTGAAGAATTAAAACAAAAAAATGCAAATCTATACACCATATTCATGATGAATCAAAACAATCAAGATCTTAATCAAACTTTAAGCCTTAACATAGATCCTTTGTTAAAACAAATAGTGCTTGCTCAAAACAATCAAAAATCAGACTTTTTGAAAGATTATAATACCTTATTGGTAGGTTTTGATTTTCTAAAACAAAACGATTTTAAAAATGCAGATATAGAATTTAATAAAATACCTATAAATTCTCCCTTATGGCAGATTATTACAAGCTTAAAACATTATCAAGGAATAAAATGAAACACTTTTATTTATTTATTATAACTTTAATATTTTTTAGTGCTTGTGGCACAAAAAGGGAGTATTATCAACCAACACAAACAGAACAACTTCCTTATAGCTCACATAATATTAATGGTAAGATTATCAATCTCAATAACAATATAGCACAATTAAATAGCAATTCCTTTATAGATTCCACGGGGAATATTATTAATTTTAAACTAGATAAAAATTATCATATTATAAATATGCAACAAGAAGAGGTTCTTATTGGCGATGATAATGGAAATTTTAAGATTTTAAATTTACAAGGTGATGAATTATTTTCTCATAAATTTAATGAAAGTGTAGTGAGTGCAAGTATAGATGGAGATGATATAGCTTTAATTTTAGCTAGCAATACCTTGGTATATGCAAATAAAAATCTTGGTATTAAAATGCTTCAAAATCTTGGCACAGCCTATGCTCAAGATAGTCGTTATGCTAATCCTTATTTTTTAAATACCATTATTATATATCCTATGCTTAATGGAAAATTAGCCATACTTAATAAAAGCACACTAAAAGTGAGTAAAGAAATTTTAGTAAGTAGTGAGGAATTTTTTAACAATATCATCTATCTTCATGTTAAAAATGATACTATGGTTGCTGCAACTGCACAAAAAATCATCGTTGTTACTCCAAATAGAACCTTATATTTAAACGAAAATATTAAAGAAGTAAACACTAATGATAATGAAATTTTTGTACTAACAAAAGATGGAAGAGTTATTAAAAATGATTATAATCTTAGAAAAATCGATGAAGTAAAATTTCAGTTTGCTCTGTTTTCTAAAAGCAGCTTGTACAATAACTCTTTGTATATTTTTGAAAAAACAGGCTATTTGATCAAGCTAAATACAAATTTGAAAGATTATACAGTATACAAACTAAGTGAAGCCGTTGATAAAAAAAGTTTTATGGCTAATGGTAAATTTTTCTTTCAAAATAAATTTTTACAATTAAACTAAAATGAATCAAGAGCTTAGTGATATTCTTATAAAATATGGGATTGTTTTAAAAAATACTAAATCCTTAGATATCCATGCTTTTAGTAAAAAGAAAAAATTAATTTGTATTTATGGAGAGAATACAAATAAACAGTGTTGTTTGATTTTATTTTCTTTTGCAAAAAGTAGAATTTTAACAAAAGAATGTCTAGAATTTGAAAGTATTTTTCAAAATATAAATCAAACTCTAAACTTAAATTTTCAAAATTATTTTATATTTCACCAAGCTTTAATTTGTTCTAAAGCAAAAGAATATCTAGCTACCAAAAGGGATTAAAAATTATGCTTTTATGTGATATTGGTAATACAACCGCTAGTTTTCTGAATGAGCAAAAATTTTATTCTATGAGTATTGAGCAGTTTTTACAATACGAACCTACACAAAAAGTATTTTATATCAATGTAAATCCAAATTTAGAGCAAAGATTAGAACAAAATCCCTTATTTATCAATCTTGCCCCATATTTTAATTTTGATACTATTTATGAGAATTTAGGGGTTGATAGAATAGCAGCATGTTACACTATAGAAGATGGTGTTGTAGTTGATGCGGGTTCTGCAATAACTGTAGATATTATTTCCAATTCTATTCATCTTGGGGGATTTATACTCCCAGGTATTGAAAGCTATAAAAAGTCTTTCTCCAATATCTCATCACGTTTAAAATACGAACTAAACACACAGATTAATTTTGATGCTTTCCCTCAAAGAACCGTTGATGCTTTAAGTTATGGAGTTTTTAAAAGCATATATTTACTTATAAAAGATAGTGCATATGATAAAAAATTATATTTTACAGGCGGAGATGGGCAATTTCTTGCAAATTTTTTCGACTATGCAATTTATGATAAATTTTTAATTTTTAGAGGTATGAAAAAAGCTGTTTGTGAAAATTTTATACTTTAAAATTTATTTCTATACCCAAGCGCTTGAAATTATAAAATTTATTTACTCAAAACAACTATATTTTGATATTATTAGCAAAATCAAACACACAAAAGGAATTGATAACAATGGATCAAAAACATTTTGATACCGTGGTAATTGGCGGTGGGATTTCTGGTGCTGCAGTATTTTACGAGCTGGCTAGATACACAAATATTCAAAATATTGCTTTGTTAGAAAAATACAATAGCGCTGCAACTTTAAATAGCCATAGCACAAGCAATTCACAAACTATCCACTGTGGTGATATAGAGACAAATTACACTTTAGAAAAAGCAAAAAAAGTTAAAACAACAGCAGATATGATTGTAAAATATGGTCTTTTGCAAAATGCACAAAATAAGTTTATGCACTCACACCAAAAACTCGCACTTGCAGTTGGAGACAAGGAATGTGAGTATATGAAAAATAGATATGAAGAATTTAAAGAATTATATTCTTATATTAAATTTTATACTAAAGATGAAATTAAGCAAATAGAACCTAATGTTGTATTAGGTGAAGATGGCATAAATGATAGAACCGATGAAGTAGTAGCTATGGGTGTAGAAGCAGGAGCGGTTTATACTACAGTAGATTTTGGCTTGATGAGTCAAAATCTTATAGAGCAAGCTTGCAAACAAGGAAAAAATACTCATGTTGCCTATAATCAAGAAGTTGTGTTTATAGAAAAAAAAGATGATATTTTTTATATTAAAACAAAAGATTTTAAAGAATATAGTGCGAAATCTATTATAGTAAATGCAGGAGCACATTCTTTATTTTTGGCACATAAAATGGGTATAGGATTAGATAAATCTTGCTTTCCGGTTGCAGGAAGTTTTTATATGTCTAAAAGAAAAATTTTAAATGGTAAAGTTTACATGGTGCAAAATCCAAAACTACCATTTGCTGCGCTACATGGTGATCCTGATTTATTAGCTAATATGAATACACGCTTTGGCCCTACTGCCTTAGTTATCCCTATGTTAGAAAGATACCATGGTTTTAAATCACTACCTGAATTTTTCAAAACACTTAACTTAGACATGAATGTAGTCAAAATTTGCCTTAATCTTTTTAAAGATTCTACTATTAGAAATTATATTCTTTATAATTATTTATTTGAAATTCCTTACATTAACAAAAGACTTTTTGTAAAAGATGCAAGAAAAATAGTTCCTAGTTTGAAAACAGATGATATATACTATGCTAAAAATTTTGGCGGAGTACGTCCTCAAGTACTTGATAAAAAGGCAGGAGAATTAATGCTTGGTGAAGCAAGTATCACTGAAATTCCAGGTATAATTTTCAATATGACACCAAGTCCAGGTGCTACAAGCTGTCTTGGCAATGGTTATAGAGATGCAAAACTTATTTGTCAATACTTGGGTGCTAATTTTAATGAGGATTTATTTACTAGCGAACTACTATAAAAAGGATAAAAAATGCTAAAAAAAACAAAAATAGTTGCAACGATTGGACCAGCAAGTGAAAACGAAGCTACAATAAGACAAATGATTATTAATGGGGTGAATGTTTTTCGTTTAAATTTTTCACATGGAACCCATGAGTATCATAGTCAAAATCTAACTACTATTAGAAAAGTAGCAACTGAACTTAATGCAAGAATTGGAATTTTACAAGATATTAGTGGACCAAAAATTAGAACCTTAAAAATTCCAGAAGCTTTTGAATTAAAAAATGGAGATAGACTAGACTTTTACAAGGATACTTTTGAAGGAGAAAAACTTTCTAATGAACATTATAAAGTCTGTATTAATCATCCTGAAATTCTTTCAATGCTAAAGGTAGGAGAATACATCTATCTTTGTGATGGCTCCATCAAAACTAAAGTAGTGCAAGTTGAAAAAGATTTTATCCAAACCCAAGTAGAAAATAGCGGGGTGCTTAGTTCAAACAAGGGAATTAATTTTCCTAATACAAAAATTAATATCGATGTTATCACCCAAAAAGATAAAGATGATCTTGCATGGGGTATTAAAAATGATGTTGACTTTTTAGCCATCTCTTTTGTACAAAATGCTCATGATATTGATGAAGTTAAGAAAATACTTGATGAAAATAATGCCAAAATTGCTATTTTTGCAAAAATAGAAAAATTTGATGCTGTTGAAAATATCGATGAAATCATAAATTGCAGTGATGGTATAATGGTAGCAAGAGGGGATTTGGGTATTGAAGTGCCTTATTATAGAGTGCCAAATATACAAAAACTCATCATTAAAAAAGCCAATGAAGCTAATAAACCTGTCATTACTGCTACTCAAATGCTTTTTTCACTTGCAAAATCCAAAACTGCCACAAGAGCTGAAATTTCAGATGTTGCTAATGCTGTGCTTGATGGCACTGATGCAGTTATGCTTAGCGAAGAAAGCGCAGTAGGGATTGATCCGGCAAATGCGGTTGATATTATGACTCAAACCATTATAGAAACAGAAAAAAACTATCCTTATGAAAAATTTGAAACCTTTAAATGTTTCAATGAAACCGATATTATTGCCAAATCAAGCACACAACTAGCAACCGATTTAAATGCAAATGCAATTTTTACCATCACAAGTAGTGGTGCTTCTGCGGTTAAAACAGCAAGATATCGTCCAAAAATGGATATCATAGCTATTACTCATTCTAAAAAAGCTTTAAATTTTTTAAGTATAGTTTGGGGAGTTCAACCTGCTATATTAATAGAAAAACATGAAAATTTAACAGAGCTTTTAAGCAATTCTGTAAAACTTGGAGTCGAAAAAGGCCTTATGAAAAAAGATGGAGTTTATACTCTTACTGCAGGTTTTCCAATAGGTGTTGCAGGAAGTACAAATTTAATTAGAATTTTACAAAAAGATCAAATTGAATATTATTTAAGTTTGGGAAAATAACCCAAACTTAATATTCTTCTTCTATCAAATCACATAAACAATGTATAATTAAAATATGCATTTCTTGAATTCTAGCTGTATCATCGCTTGGAATAACTATATTATATTCACATAGTTCATTCATCATTCCACCACCCTTTCCACTGAGTCCTATACACTTAGCACCAATTTCTTTGGCCTTTTCAAAAGCTTTAATCACATTTGGACTTTTTCCACTAGTAGAAATTCCAATCAACACATCATTATCACTAGCTAAAGCTTCAACTTGCCTTGAAAAAACAAATTCAAAACCATAATCATTTCCTATAGCACTTAAAGCAGAAGTATCAGTGCTTAGAGCAATAGCAGCTAAAGCCTTTCTTTCTTTTTTATATCTTCCGCTAAGTTCAGCTGCAAAATGCTGGCTATCTGCAGCGCTTCCACCATTTCCACAAATTAAAATTTTCCCACCACTTTTCAAGCACACTTTTAACTCTTGAGCAACCATAGCAATTTGCTCTTTTAAACTCAAACTTTGTTCTAAAGTTTTTTGATGTTGAATAAATTCCTTTTCGATTTTATTTATCATTTGCAATCCTATTAATTATATTGGTAGTGCTAAATCCATCTTCAAAGTCGATCAATTCTACTTTTTTTACTAAATTTGAACCCACTACCTCTTTGTCTTTATAATCAGCTCCCTTAACTAGCACATCAGGTTTTAAAAACTCTATCAATTCATAAGGAGTATCCTCATCAAAAATCACTACATAATCTACAAAATACATGCTCGCAAGCATACATGCACGTTGAAACTCTAAATTTATAGGTCTTGAATTTCCTTTTAGTCTTTTTACGCTTTCATCTGAATTTAAACCTACAACTAAGATATCTCCTAATTTTTTAGCTTTTTCAAGATATTTTATATGACCATAATGCATAATATCAAAACACCCGTTGGTAAAAACTACTTTTTGATCTTGTAGCAATTTTACAAGCTCTTCTTTGCTTTTAATTTTATCTTCAAAAGAAGCTTTTTTTAGATTTTTAATCTCTTCTAAACTTACACTCACACTTCCTACTTTTGCTACCACAACAGCTGCTGCATCATTTGCTAGCTCGCACGCTTTTACAATATCAACTTTTAAAGCCAAAGCATAAGCAAGCATAGCTATAACACTATCTCCAGCTCCTGTTACATCATAAACCTCCAAGGCTTTTGCAGGAATAATATGTAATTTTTCATCAAAAAGTGCTATTCCTTCTTCAGATAAAGTTATGATAGAATAAGCTAAATTTAAATCATCTTTTAATTTTTTCAAAGCTTTTTCTAAATTATCAATTTTTTCTACACCCAAAGCTTGAATAGCTTCTTTTTTATTTGGAGTTAGTAAGGTTGCATTTTGATATTTGCTAAAATCACTTCCTTTTGGATCAATCAAAATAGGTAAATTTAAAGTATTTGCATGCTCTATCAAAGCTTTTGTTACTTTTGAAGTTAAAACTCCTTTGGCATAATCACTCAAAACAATCGCATCATAATCTTTTGCGATTTTTTTATACTCTTGAATAATTTCATCTTCTAATTTAGTATCAAAATCATTCTCATCATCAAGTCTTAAAACTTGCTGAGAATGTGATAAAACTCTGCTCTTAAGAGGGGTTTTTCTATCTTTTTCTACTAATAATTTTGCATTTAAATTCTCTTTTAAAAATCTTCCACTCTCATCATCACCCACAAGTCCTAGAGCAAAAACCTCAGCGCCAAGACTTTTTAAATTTGCATATACATTACCAGCTCCACCTAGTCTTTTGTCTTCTTTTTGTGATTTCATCACCATTACAGGAGCTTCTGGAGAAATTCTAGTACAATCACACCATATATAATGATCCACCATAAAATCCCCAACAACTAAAATTTTTGGCTTTTTAGAACTTAAAAAATCAAGCATTTACTTCCTTTTCATAAAGCCTTTTAATCTCATCTAAATAATCTTTTATTCCCTCTTCAAGACTAAATTTAGCTTTATATGAAAAACTCTCATCTAATTTTGCTTGAGTATGAAATTGATAAGCATTTTTATAAGGATTAGGAATATACTCACAAGGATAATTAGTGTTTAATTCTTTTTGTAAAATATCAACTATATCTTGAAAAGTTCTTGCCTTACCTGTAGCTACATTATAAATTCCGCTTTTTGCTTCTAAAGCTTGCAAATTTGCACTCACAACATCTTTAATATATACAAAATCACGATAAATTTGATCACTTCCTTCAAATAAACGCGGACTTTTGCCCGCTAAAATTTGATGTCCAAATTGCAAAATCATAGAAGCAGTGCTATTTTTAAAAAATTCTCCCTTGCCATATACATTAAAATATCTAAGTCCAACTATATGCATTTTATTAAAGTATTTTTTTGCTAAGTTATCCATCATTAATTTTGAAAATGCGTAAGGATTTTTAGGGGATTCACTTAAATTTACAGTTTGCGGGCTTGGAGCATCTCCATAAACTGAGGCTGAACTCGCATAGATTAGTTTTGCATTAAGCTCCAAAGCAAGTTCTATAAAATCTTTAAAAGTGTTTAAATTAGTCTTTAAAACTTTGTTTTGATCATAAACAGTTGTATCTGAAATTGCAGCCTTATGAAAGATCGCATCGGGTTTAAAATCTTTTATAACTTTTAAAGTTTTTTCATCGTTAATATCACCCACATAAAGCTCACCTTCAAAATCTAAAATATTTTTAAAATGGCCAAAGCTTTCTAAATTTCCATTTTCAAAAGTAGCACTTGATCGCATTTTATCTACAATCAAAACTTCATGTTTATCTTGAAGTTCTAAAGCAAGTGCAGAGCCTATAAAACCTGCTCCACCCGTTATCACTATTTTCATTTTCTATCCTTTAAATAATGCAAAAGTTCTTTTAAATTTTTAAAGACCTTATAGTTTTTATCATCATTATAATTTTCATTAATCAAAAATAGATTTTTTACACCAGCATTAATTCCAGCTTGCATATCGCTTAAATTATCCCCTATAAAAAAAGATTGTAAAAAATCTATATTAAATTCTTGTTGTGCTTTTAAAAGCATGCCAGGTTTTGGCTTACGACATTCACAATTTTCTAAATGCGGGCAGTGATAAATTTTTTCTATTCTAATGTTTCTTTTTAAAAACTCATCCAACATATATGAACTTAAAATTTCAAAATCTTTTTCACTATAATAAGCTCTTGCAATGCCTGATTGATTAGTAGCTACAAAAATTAAAAAATTTTGCTTTTGGAAAAATTCGCAAAGTTCAAAAATACCATCACAAAATTCAAAATCACTGATCTTATGAACGTATTTTTTATCTATATTAACAATCCCATCTCTATCTAAAAATAACGCCCTTGTTTTCATAAAAAAATTATAATGTATTTTTATTAAGATTTTTATAATTTATCAAGTAAAAAAGTTTTTTAAGCGACTTTAAATAAAAAAAGCTTATAATTAAAAACATTTTATTTTCAATTTATATAGGAGTGATACAATGAAAAAGCTACTTGTTTTATCAGCTTTAGCATGTCTTGGTGTTTCAGGTTTTGCTGCAGATGGTGCTACACTTTACAAAAAATGTGCAGTATGTCATGGTGCTAAAGCAGATAAAGTTTATCTTAACAAAGTTCCTGCTTTAAATTCTTTAACTGCAGCTGAAAGATTGCAATACATGAAAGACTATGCAGCAGGTAAAAGAAATGCTTATGGTCAAGGTGCTATCATGAAAATCAACCTTAAAGGTTTAACAGAAGCAGATTTCAAAGCAATTGAAGAATATATCGAAAGCTTAAAAAAATAATTTAACAGCCTTTATGGCTGTTTTTTGTTCTTTTCTAAAGCTTCTTTTTTTCTTTTTTCTAAAATCACCGCATCATTTAAAGCTTCTTCGCTATCATTTAAAGTAGTAAATTTATAATCATCATCAAATTGTTTATTCTTTATACCCCAAAGCAAAGCGCAAATTGCCAAAAATAAAGCAACCATAGAAACACCTATCATCATCATTAAAACACCATTCATTTTTTAATCCTTAAAGCATTTAAAATCACTATTATACTACTAAAAGACATCGATAAAGCTGCAATTAAAGGATTAATCAAACCAAAAAAAGCTAAAGGCATGCTCAAGGCATTATAAAATAAAGAAAAAGCCAAATTTTGTTTAATAATTTGATAAGTTTTTTTAGCTATTTGTATGGCTTTTTGTAAGCTTTTTAGGTCATTTTTTAACAATATAATATCACTATTTTCCATAGCAAGTTCAGAACCTTCTTTTAAAGAAACCCCAACACCTGCATAAGAAAGCGCTAAAGCATCATTTACCCCATCTCCTACCATTAAAACCTTACCTGTTTGATTTAAATTAGCTATTATTTGCATTTTATCTTCTGGCATACACGAGGCTTTGAAATTATTTATTTTTAATTTTTCAGCCACCTTACTCACAGCAGATAAATTATCACCACTTAACATATAAATTTGCATTTTACATTCTTTCATAAATCCAATCAACTCTTCAGAGCTTTCTCTCATACTATCTTCTAACTCAAAAACTGCCAATATAATTTTATTTTTAGCAAATATAAAATGCGTGGTTTGAAATTCTTGTACTTGTATATGATTTTCTTTGAAAAATTTCTCATTTCCTCCCAAAAATTCATCTTTACCCAAAAAGGCTTTATAACCTCTTGCTTGAAAATTTTGAACTTTTTCAAATTCTATTCTGCCATCGATTTTTTCACCTAAAAATTTCAAAATGCTTTTAGCCACTGGGTGGTTAGTTAGGTGTAAGAAATTTAATAACTCATTTTTATCTAACCTCTCATCCAAAAAGCTTTTTTTAACTTCTAAGCTAGCCTTTGTTAAAACCCCTGTTTTATCAAACACAACCACATTACATTTACTCAAATCCTCCACAACACCTGCTTCTTTGAATAAAATTTTTTCTTTCAAACCAGCACTAATTGCCACTAAAGAACTCACCGGA
Source organism: Campylobacter sp. LMG 17559 (assembly GCF_024723605.1). Lineage (NCBI taxonomy): Bacteria > Pseudomonadati > Campylobacterota > Epsilonproteobacteria > Campylobacterales > Campylobacteraceae > Campylobacter > Campylobacter sp. LMG 17559. The sequence goes on along the minus strand of NZ_JANQCZ010000011.1, from coordinate 8,811 downwards.
GTAGCCAAAGCTAAAGCACATGGGCAAGCTATAATTAACACAGAAACCATGCGTATCATAGCCTCTTCAAAACCCAAATTTAACACAAAAAAAGTAAAAGCAAAGCAAAGTAAAGCACAAGTTAAAATAATAGGTGAAAAATACTTACTTACTTGCTGTACCATTTTTTCTATTTTGGCTTTTTTTGAACTGGAGTTTTCAAGTAAATTAATAATCCTAGCTAATTTAGAATCCTTATAAAGCGCATTTGCCCTATATAAAGCATTCCCGCTTAAAACCAAAGAAGCAGAATAAATCATATCATCTTTTTGCACATCAAGCGGTAGACTCTCTCCACTTAAACTAGACATATCCAAGCTAATATTACCACTAATACACACTCCATCTATTAAAATTCTATCGCCTTCTTTTAACTCTATAATATCTCCTATTTGTACTTCTTCTACATCGATATTTTCTATTTTATCATTTTTTAAAACCCTTACTTCACTACTTAAAAACGATCGTAAATGATCAAGCGTATCAAGAGCTTTTTTCTTACTTAAAAGCTCTAAGTACTTTCCTATAAAAACAAAACAAATAATCATCGCCACAGAATCAAAATACACTTGAGAAGCTCTTGAAAACATTGCCCATATTGAATATATATAAGCTAAACTCGCCCCACTAATTACCAAAGTATCCATATTAACACTTTTAAATTTCAAAGCATAATAGGCATTTTTATAAAAGATTGAGCCTGTATAAAAAAGCACGGGAGTACAAAGTAAAAATTCAGCAAAATGCAAAATATCCTTAGTATCAGCTTCCATGCCACTAAAAAACCCAGCATACTTGGCTACAGATATCCACATGATATTCATCACACAGGCTATGGCAACTATTAATTTTGCATAAAAATCTCTTTTAGTTTGAGTTGCTCTTTGTTCATTCTTTGTAGGCAAATACACACTAGCTTTATAACCAATACTTTCTATGCTTTGGATAATTTTTGCTAAATTTATACTTTTTTCATCAAAAACAATTCTTGCTTTATGAGTAATAGAATTAATATCAACTTCTATCACCCCTTCACTTTTAATGAGAATTTTTTCATTAAGCCAAACACAGGCAGCACAATGAATTTCTTCTATAAGTAAAAAAATCTCACTAAAACCTTCTTTGGTTTGTTGTATGTATTTTTCATAATCTTTAACATTATGTTCTATTATGGCAGGAGTTAGGGTTTTATTGCCAAGTTTTTCATAAAATTCTTCCAAGTTATTTTCTTGTAAAATCTCATAAACACTTTCACAGCCTTTACAACAAAAATAATTTCCATTTTTTTCTATCATTTGATCTTGTCTGAAACTTAATTGGCAGTGTTTACATTTCATCTTATACTTTCTTCAATAATTTTTTACAATATTTTATCATTTTTTAAAATCACTATTTTAAAAATTATTTACAAAGCTATATTATAATTTTAAAAAATTTGACAAAGAAGCATTTTTTTGAATAAAATCTCTTATTCATTATTAAATACTACATTTTCTACATTTTAGAGGATATATGGAAAATACAAAAGAAAAAAAACAACATCAAAGAACACACATTCCAGTGGAAGGTTATAAGATAGAAGATTTAAAGTTGCTTGATCTAGAAAGCTTAGTTAAAATTGCTAATGAAGCAGAAATAGAAAACCCAAGAGAATTTAGAAGACAAGATCTTATTTTTGAAATTCTAAAAGCACAAACCAAAAAAGGTGGCTTTATACTCTTTACAGGAATTTTAGAAATTTCACCTGAAGGCTATGGCTTTTTGCGTGGAATGGATTCAAATTTAAGCGATAGTGTAAATGATGCTTATGTATCAAACTCACAAATTCGCAAATTTGCTCTGCGTGTTGGAGATATAGTTACTGGTCAAGTTAGAGAACCAAAAGATCAAGAAAAATACTATGCTTTGTTAAAAATTGAAGCGATTAATTATCTTCCATTAAAAGAAGCTAGAGAAAGACCTTTATTTGACAATCTTACTCCAATTTTTCCAACTGAAAAAATCAAATTAGAATACGATCCTTTAAAACTAACAGGTAGAATGCTTGATTTATTTGCCCCTATAGGAAAAGGCCAAAGAAGCTTAATCGTAGCACCTCCAAGAACTGGTAAAACCGAGTTAATGAAAGAACTAGCTACTGCTATTGCTAAAAATCACCCAGAGGCTCATTTGATTGTGCTTTTAGTAGATGAGCGTCCTGAAGAAGTTACAGATATGCAAAGATGTGTTAAAGGCGAGGTTTTTAGCTCAACTTTTGACTTACCTGCTTATAATCATGTTAGAGTGGCTGAACTTGTTATAGAAAAAGCAAAAAGAATGGTAGAAACAGGTAAAGATGTCATTATCTTGCTTGATTCTATTACAAGATTAGCAAGAGCTTATAATACTGCTACGCCAAGTAGTGGTAAGGTTTTAAGCGGTGGAGTTGATGCAAATGCCTTACATAAACCAAAACGCTTTTTTGGTGCAGCTAGAAATATAGAGCATGGTGGCTCATTAACCATTATAGCAACTGCTTTGATAGAAACAGGCTCAAGAATGGATGAAGTAATTTTTGAAGAATTTAAAGGAACAGGAAACAGCGAAATCGTTCTTGATAGAAATATTTCAGATAGAAGAATTTACCCTGCAATTAACATCATAAAATCAGGTACTAGAAAAGAAGAATTGCTCCAAGGTGTCGAAAAACTTCAAAAAATTTGGGCAATTAGATCAGCTATTTCACAAATGGATGATATAGAAGCATTAAAATTTTTATACTCTAAAATGCTAAAAACCAAAAGCAACGAAGAGTTATTATCTATCATGAATGAGTAGCAATGCTTCAAGCTCTTGCTGTTAAATACAGACCAAAAAATTTCAATGAGCTTGTAGGGCAAAATACTGTTTCTACAAGCTTAAAATATGCTCTTGAAAATAACCGTTTAGCGCACGCTTACTTATTCTCAGGGTTACGCGGAAGCGGAAAGACTTCAAGTGCAAGAATTTTTTCAAGAGCTCTAGTATGCGAAAATGGACCAAGCGCTAATCCTTGTGGAGAATGCTCTCAATGTTTATCTTCACTCACTGGCTCTAATATAGACATTATAGAAATGGATGCTGCAAGCCATAGAAGCTTAGAAGATATACAAGAGCTTATCGAGCAAGTCAAATACGCTCCATCTTTAGCTAGGTTTAAAATTTTTATTATCGATGAAGTACATATGCTTACCCCACAAGCTGCAAATGCTTTGCTTAAAACCTTAGAAGAGCCACCAAGTTATGTAAAATTTATACTAGCAACAACCGATCCTTTAAAACTTCCTGCCACAGTTCTTTCAAGAACACAGCATTTTAGATTTAAGCAAATTTCTACCCATGATATCTTAAATCATCTTGAGTGGATTTTGAAAAAAGAAAATATCAACTATGAAAAAGAAGCTTTAAAACTCATAGCAAGAAGCGGAAATGGTTCTTTAAGAGATACTCTAACCTTACTAGATCAAGCCATAGTATATTGTCAAAATGATATACAAACACAAAAAATCACTGCTATGCTAGGCTTTTTAGATCCAGCTAAAATTGAAGAATTTTATCAAGCCATTTTAGCTAATGATAAGGATAAAGTTCTTGAGTTTTTAAAAGAATTTGAAGATTATGAAGCAAGCAATGTCATTGATGAGATGATATTTTTTCTAAAAGAAGCGTTTTTTGCCAAAAATAATCTTTTTTCTATGTTAATTTATGAAAGATTTTTTAGAATTCTTTCGCGTGCTAAGACTATGTTAAATTCTAGCGATGATGATAGTTTTGTACTTTGCGTTATGGCTTTCATGCTTATTGAAGCAACTTATTTAAAAAGCATTGATGAGGCTATTAAAAGCTCAAAACAAGATAGCATGCCAAGTCCAAAACAACAAGAAATTCCTTCTATTCAACAAACTCCTAAAGAAGAAAAACTTAATCCTTATGAAAATCTCTTAAAAGCAATATATAAAAGAGATTATGACTTAGCTGAAGTTTTTAAAAAAACCACTCAATTTATTTCTTTTGAAGATGATATTTTAAGCATTAGCTCACACGCTAAAGATAATGATAGAATGGTTTTAAACAATGGTTTTAAATTAATCAAAACATTATTTCATGAGCTTTTTGGAGAAAAAGCACAAATCAAAATTCAAAAAACAGAAACCATAGACACTCAAAAACTACAAGATATATTCAAAACTCCCATAAAACAAGAAGTAAAAAGCACTCCAAATTTAAATGAGCATTTTGAAAATTTTAAAAAAGACGCTAAAAAATACGACCCTAAAGACGAAACCAAAGAAGCTCTTAACAAGCTCTTTGGTTCCCCAACTATACAAAATTAAAAACTGCCGTTGATTGAAATATAAATTCTTCTTCCCTCTTCTATACGATTATAAGTATTTACCCAAGTATCTTCACCTTTGTTTTTATAAGATTCCCAATCATTTGTAAAACTTTTATCAAAAAGATTATAAATTGCTGCATTAATATTCCAATTTTTATTGATATCATAACGCACACCCATAGAAGCTAAAAAGACATCTTGGTAATATTCTCTATTAATATTTGTATCACCCATATATCGATCTATTTGCCATTCGCCTTTTACCCATGGAGTGAATTTATTAAAGATATTATAACTTGCTTTTAGCATGATATTGTGTTTTAGACTATCAATTTCTGGCTTTCCTATCACAGTTTTATCTTGTGCATCTTTTACTTCACTATCAAGATAAGTATAAGCTAAATCTAAATTTAAATGTTCTATAGGGGTAATCCCTGCTCCAAGCTCTATGCCTTTGTATTCAACCTTGCCATGATTAATCGCTTGATAACAAGACTCAGCTTCGCATTTTCCAACACCCGAAATCATACTATTTTTGCTAAATTCTTGACTAGAAATTTTATCTTTAAAATTTGTCAAAAACCCAGTAGCTGAAATATAAAATAAATCATTATTATAAACAGCGGCTAATTCATAATTAAGCGATGTTTCTTCTTTTAAATTTGGATTTCCATACATAGGATATTTACCCTGTCCACTATAATTATAAGCACCTGCTATCAATCTATTAGCATATGGAGTTCTAAAGCCCGTTGAAACACCACCTTTTAAAGTAAGTTCGCTAGTAGGATTGTAAACCAAATAAGCCCTTGGTGAAATATTATTTCCAAAAATTTCATGATGATTATATCTTGCGCCAAAAGTAAATCTCAAATCATCTCTTATACTATACTCATCTTCTGCAAAAAGAGCTAATAAATATTGATCAAAATTTGTAGGATTAGCGATTTTATCTTGCATTTTTTCAAGTCTATATTCACCACCCACGCTTAAAATATGACTTTGACCTAAAGGAATAACTGATCTTGTATCTACGATAATATCTTCAGCAACTATATCTCTATTTTGTCCTAAAAATGGTTGTGTTTTTTGACCAACTACCTCACGACCATCATTACTTACACGGTTATACTGCAAGGTAGAAGTAATCGAAAAGTCTTCATATATCCCCTCATGGCTTAAATAAGTTACCAACTTATCTACTTGCATAATATCTGTATAACCACCTGTTAAAGAACCATCATTTTTATCTGTTGGTTTTGTTAATGTACCGAGTTGGCCTTTTTTATTATCATAATGATTTCTTGAAAAATCGATATCAAATATCAAGGTATTATAATCATCTACTAAATAATTTAACCTAGTTCCTAAATTAAAATTATTAGCTTTTGTAGGACTTTGAGCTTGATCGCCTTGCACTCTTTGTCCACTACCATTACTAAATTCAACATTCGACTGTTCTCTGTAAAACTCTCTAAAACGTAAGGTTAATCCTAGGCGATCATTCATCAATGGACCACTTGAATATATACTTGTACCATAAGTATTGCCCCATTCTCTATGTGCATTAAAAATACCATCTAAACTGACCGATGTTTCCCACTTATCACTTACTTTTTTTGTGATGATGTTTACAACACCACCTAAAGCTTCAGAACCATATAAAGTACTCATTGGTCCTTTGATTACTTCTATCCTTTCTATGCTAGAAATTGGAGGTAAGAATGAATTTGAAATTTCATTAAAACCATTAGGTCCTACTTCTCCGCCTATACCTTGTCGCCGTCCGTCAATTAAAATTAAAGTGTATCCGGTAATACCTCTCATAGTGATATTATAAGAGCCTGTTTTTCCCTTGCTAGCAAATAAATCCACACCAGGAATATCAGCAATAGCTTCGGCAACATCTCTATAAGGCTTACTTTCTAAATCTTTTTTACTAATCACATTTATAGTAGCAGGGGCTTCTTTGATATCTTGAGAAAAACCCGAAGCACTTACTATGGAACTATCTAATAAAACTTCTTGTGATAAAGCATTGCAGACCAAAAAACTAGCAACACAAAACGATAAACAATGTTTTTTCATTATTTCCTTTCACGATAAATAAAATTTTCAAAGTTGGAATATTATGACAATAATTATTAATTTAAAATAAATTTTTGTATCAATTATGATAATTGTTATTAATAAAAAATTTAATTTTTAGCAATATAATCACAAAAAAATTTTAAGATGAGGGTATGATGGAATTTTTAAAAACTTATATTGACTTAATTATATTTATTGTTTTAGGAATAATGGCATTTATTGCTATATGGTGCACTATAGAACGTATATTGTTTTTTAGAAAAATTAAGCTAAATGATTATCAATGTCAAGAAAAATTTGATGATGCAATTAGTGAAAATCTCACCATGCTTTATATCATTTACACCAATGCTCCTTATGTAGGACTTTTGGGAACTGTAGTGGGGATTATGATTACATTTTATGACATGGGCGCAAGTGGAAATATTGATGTTAAATCTATTGTTATTGGTTTATCGCTAGCTTTAAAAGCTACAGCATTAGGAATTTTAGTTGCCATCCCTTCTTTAATGGCTTACAATGGATTACTTAGAAAAATATCAACCTTGAGTAATGCATATCGTATTTTTAAGGATAAAAATGCTTAAATTACCAAAAAATGAGGGTTTAAACATCATTCCTTTTATAGACATAATGCTTGTTTTACTAGCTATTGTTTTAAGCATATCCACTTTTATCGCGCATGGTGAAATCAAAATCAATCTACCTCAAAGTGAAAATTCAAATTCCATAAACGAAAATGAAGACAAAGTGAGTATTTTAATCAATAAAGAAAATGAATTTTATATCGATGGAAAAACAGCTTCCTTAGAAGAAATAAAAGCAAAATTTGACACTATAGATTCTAAAACATTAGTAGAGTTAAAAAGTGATAAAGAAGCAAAATTTGAAAGTTTTGTAAAAATTATTGATATTTTAAAAAATAAAAATCATGAAAATTTTCAAATTTTAACAGAGCAAAAAAGATGAAAACATTTATAAACAATCATAAAAATCAATCCTTTTTTATTACTTTATTTCTCTTTTTGCCTTTATTTTTTATTTTTATTTATACTAAGAATTTTTTACATATACAACATAGTGCTTCAAAAGAAGAAAAATTTAATATAGCCATAAAACAATTTTTACAAGATTCCCCTAAAGTAAAAACGAAACAGCTTAAACAAGAAAAAGTAAAAAAACTAGAACAAACAAAAGAAAAGTCTGTTATTCAACCTAAAAAAGTAAATACTTTAGCTAATGCCAAGATAACAAATCAATTAAATGAAAAAATAAAACCTCAAAAAACTATAACACAAGAAAAAAACACTCCAATAACTTCTCAAGAAAGCATATCTTTAGCTAATAACAATGAACTTTTAAAAGAAATCAAACAAGCTATAGATGAAGCTTTAATCTATCCTAGACAAGCTAAAAAAATGCGAATGAGTGGCGAAATTTTAGTAGAATTCACATGGACCAAAGATAAAAATCTATTAAACTTAAAAATATTAAAACCATCAAAATATAAATTATTGAACGATAGTGCTTTAGAAACTATACGTATAGCGTCTAAGAATTTTCCACAATATGAAAAAACTTTTCATATAAGAATACCATTAATATATAAAATAAACTAAGCAAAATTGCTTAGTTTGTCTTGACTAGATTGTGTCCTTTATAGATCCCATAAATTTTATAGTCTCCATTTTTAAGCATTAAAACTACAGGATATTCTTCTTCATAACCTTGCTCCATTCCAGGACTTCCCTGAGGCATACCAGGAGCAGAAATACCTATAACATCTTCAGGCTTATTTTTCAAAAGCCAAGCAACTGCATCTTCAGGCACATGCCCTTCTATAACATAACCATCAATTACGCCAGTATGGCAACTTTGATACATAGGCTGAATATTCATTTTTTCTTTTATTTTTAAAAAATCATCGCTTTTGTGTATTTGCACTTTATAACCTTTATCTTTCATATAATTAGCCCAAAGATCACAGCATCCACAAGTAGGACTTTCATAAATATTTAATAATTTCTCATTAGCCAATAAAGTTGCAAAACCCAGTGATAAAGTTAAAAATAATTTTTTCATATATCCTCCAAAAAAACAAAAAGATAAAATACATTATAAAAATTAATATTTTTTATAAAACCAATAATTTTTATTTTAAAATCTATAAAAATACAAAAATACACTCTTATTTCACTCGCAAATACTTATTCTTTACCTACAACTAAAACCCAAGCTATATACCAAATAAAACATTTAATGAATAATTTCAAATCAAATTTATAAACTCTATTAAAAACTTAAACCAAAATTTGTTATAAACATTT
>NZ_JANQCZ010000010.1:0-75642 GCF_024723605.1 Campylobacter sp. LMG 17559 | reverse complement strand
ATCTATACTAGCTTTACTTACTCCATATAAGTATAAAGGTATAGCTATATTTGAGTTTTTAATAACAATGCTATTATTATTTGCTTTAGAACTTAGAGTTTGTGCTGCTGTGATTTGAATTTTATCTTGATGGTTTTCCAATTGATAGGATTTAATAAAATCCCCATTGATATTAATACTATTATTATTAGCTCCTTTAGTAGCTACCCCACCATAAAGATTAAACTCATTAGCTCCAATGAAATTATAGTTAATAGCAAGCGGCTTTTTTAGATTAATGCTAATACTATTATCATTAGCTATACCATTATTAGTTACACCTGCATAAAAGTCTAAGAGTGCTTTTACTTCTACATTAGTATTTAATGCTAATAAGGTTTGTAAGTCTTTTATATCTATAGTGTTTTTATAAGCATTACCTTGTATGATTTTACCTCCATAGATTTCTCCTACTAAGATGGCATTATAAGCTAATGGGGTATTTTTAGTATCTACTTTTAATCCTAATTTTATCCCATTGATTATCAAGGAATTATTACTTACTTCATAACTTTGATTATTATTAACATCCACAAAGGCCCCTCCAAAATGCGCCCATGATAATGTAGAATAAGAATCTGTTGGACCATGTACTAATAAAGAAGCTCCATCTAAAATAACCTTATTATTTTTAGCATTGCCATTATAAGTAATTGCTCCTATTATATGAGTAGCCCTTTCATCAAATTCTAATTCTCCAAATATATTTTTTTTGTAAGGGGTAGTATGAAAGTCTATTTTTACACCTTTATTTAATATAACTGTATTATTATTAGCATTAGCATCTACACCAAAAGCACCTAAGATATAAGGAGCACCATTTAAAGGTAAGGTATAGGTGTTTTCAACACCCATATTCACATAGGCATCTTTTAAGAAATTTAAAGTATTATTACTTACTTCACCTTTTCTAGCTATAGCTGGAGTGATTAAAAAATTATATTTATTATCTAAACCACTAGCTTTAGGATTGATTACTTCTTTATCAGTAGGTTTTAAATAATATACTGAAGATAATTCCCCTGCTTTTAATACTAAGGTATTATTATTTGCTTTTGCATTGAAAGTATAAGCAGAAACTAAAAAAGGTATATAGCTAGTTTGATGTAATGTGGTATTAGATAAATTAGTACTATGAAAGCCATTAACTACAAAAATATCTTCTTTAATACTTGGAGTGAGTATGTCTTGTTGTGATTCTTTTAAATTTAACCTAAAATAATCCTTATTTTTAGGATTATCATAAATCAAAGTAGTATCCGAAATATTTTTATTAGTAGAAAATTGTCCATAATAATTCACACCGTTGATAAATTTATAGGTATCAAGATTATAATCATATACATCATTATTATTAAATTTATGCTCTTTAATAACATAAGCATTAGAAGCTTTATCATAATTTGCCTGGGTGGCTGCTTGTAGGGAGCTTAAAGAGATGATAGTGATAAAATAGAGTTTTAATAAAGTGCTACTACCCCCCCCCATAAAGCATTTTTTAGATAAATTTTTATTCATTAAAAAACCCTTTCGTAAAATTGATATAAAAAATGGATATAGCTGTTTTATGTATATTTTGATAATGAGTGTAATATTAATATTTTATTCATAAAATTATTCTTAATAATAATTTTATGAATAAAAATTATCTAAATTATAAATTTTTATTTTATAATTTTTATATTTAATATTGGAAAAATTATTCTATATAATTAAAAACTAATTCTTTGGAGCATTTTTTACACTTATAAGCTATATTTAAATATTTTATTTTAATATGCACTCCATAATCAAGTTTATGAATCATATCCTTACAAGCACAAATATACTCAAATTTATCACTGCTCTCTTGCACCTGTTTTTGATTTAAATCTTTTTTATCTAAACTTTTTTTAAATTTACTAATTCTCATGTCATGTTCTGCTATATGTTCTAAAAGCCATACTGAAACTATCTTATATAGCTTTTCTTTAAGATCATTTGTACTAGAACATTCACTAAGCAATACACTCATGTCTTTGATAATTTTCTTATGCATTGCTTTGTGTTCTGATAAATACGGATAATTTATAGAATACATATAATCTTCTTCATCTTTAAAATGGGTTCGCATATAATCAAAAAAATCACCCAATAATTCCTTGACTTCTGCTTTATAAATATGTCTATTTAAAAGATTAGCGGTTTTTTCTGCTAAAGCAAAAAGAGTTTGATGTTGCAAATCAATATCTGCATTTTCAATGCTGAATTTTTCATTCCATATTGGAAATGCTTCCATAAGACATCCTAAGCAATGCGAATATTTTTTTTACAAACTTTGCAGTTATATTTTACACCATTAAGAATTTGTAAATGAACACGATGAGGGATTTTATGCTTTTCATTTGCACAACCACAAATATAAACAACATATTTTGGTGTTTCTTCAACAAAATGCTCTACAGTTAAATTTTCATCCTTATCAAAATCTACCTCATCGGTTTTTTGTTGTTTTTGTTTTTCATATCTATGATATTTCATATCTTCTTTTAATATATGTTCTACAAGCCATTTTTCTGTAATTACATTAAGTTTTTCTTTGAAATCATTTACAGTTTTAATGTTTTTCACTAAAGAGATTAATGAAGTTGTAATTTCTTGATGGATTTTTCTATGTTGCTCTAATCCAGGATAAGCAATATTTTGCATATGAGCCTCCTCATCTTTAAAATGAGTTTTAATATACTCAAAAAGCTCAATCAAAACACTTTTGATTTCACTAATACTTGCATGATTTTCTGCTATAAGATAAGCCTTTTTGGCTATATCAAATAAAACTTTATGCTGCTCATCAATGGTTTTATTATGCACGCTATATTCTTTCGACCATTTAATCATAAAAGCCCTTTTTTTAATAAAAAAATACAACCAAAAAATAAACATAAATAAGTATAACAAAATAACCAAATTATATAATAAATTATAAATGTTTGCAATAGTAGAAAAATTAATTTGTAAGATATTTATAATTATAAATATAATTTTTAAGCTAATATTTTTAACTTTTATATTGAAAATATTTTATTTAAAAGCTATGAAAGTTTCAAAATTTACCCACTTAAATACACTTTCTACTTTAGAAAATCCTGCCTTTTTAAGCATAGTTATGTTTTCATTTTGAGTATAAGGTATGAGGATATTTTCTAAGGCTTCTCGTTTGCTTGAAATTTCTAGCTTGCTATAACCTTGCTCTAGTTTATATTGCTCATAAATTTGTATCATTTTTTTAGCTATTTTTACATCTTCATATAGAATTTTTTCACTAAACACAAACATACCATTTTCATTTAGGTTTTGATAGATTTTATCAACTAACTCTTGTCTTTTAGGTGGGCGGATAAACTGTAAAGTATAAGTAGCTATAAAAACATCATTTTTAAAAAACTCAAAATCATCTAAATTTTTTTGATGAAATTCCACCCTAGCTCCAAAGGCTTGGCATTTACTTTTAGCAATCTCTAGCATAGCATTAGCCTCATCAACCCCACTTAAAAGGAAATCTTTTCTTTTTTCATAAAGTGCAAGCAATAAACTAGCCGTAGAACAACCAAGATCACAAATTCTTGCATTTTGCGGTGTAAAATGATCTATGAGTTCGACTATGAGTTTTAAATTTTGCGTATAAAAAGGCACGGATCTTGACACCATATCATCAAAAACGCTTGCTACACTTTTATCAAATTCAAATTGTTTTTCTAAGGGTTTTTTAAAAATTTCATCTTTCATTTAATTTTCCTAAAATTTCTTTTGCTTTGTTAATATCTTTACCAATTTGTGTTTTTAATAAGGCTAAATCATTGAATTTCTCATTAGCTCTTATATAGTCAATAAAGCTTAACTCCACTGATTTTGTATTTGTGTTTGTGAAATTTTCATCTAAAATATGCGTTTCTAAAGCAAAATTTTCATCAGTAGATCTTATACCTATAAAACTTACACTATGATAACTTTTATTTTCAATCTTTACCAAAGTCGCATATACACCATCTTTAGGTAAAAAGAAGTCTTTGACGCATAAATTTAAAGTTGCAAAAAGCTCTTTAGCACCTATGCCTTGCCCTTTGATGATATTTGCCTGTATAGTATAAAACCTACCTAGGAAATTTTTAGCTTCTTTAACTTTTGCTTCTTTAAGTAAGGTTTTAATCATACTTGTATGAACGCTTTTGTTTTGAATTTTAAACTCATCTACAATAATAGTGTTTATACCACAAAGGCTTTGTATGTCTTTGGCACTGCATTTTCTTTCTTTACCAAATTTAAAATCATAACCTACGATGATTTTTTCTAGTTTGGGAAATTCTTGCTTTAAAAGCTTTAAAAAATCCTCTCCTTTGTAATCTTTGATTTTTTCAAAATCACAAAAAATCAAAGGAAAATCAACTAAAGTTATTCTAAAATCCTTAGGCGTTAGAGCTTCTTTTTCCTCTTTAGTGATGATAAACAAGGCTCCGTTTTCATCTAAATGCTTAAAAAGCTCATAATGCCCCAAATGCATACCATCAAAACGCCCTATGGCTAAGCTAGTGATCTTAGTTTTTTCTATAGGCGTAGAAAAACTCAACATTGCCTTCTTTTCCTTTTAAGTGCGACTCTTGACTTACTTGTAAAATCCAACCAAGCTTTGCACAGGCTTTTTCAAAGCTTTCTTTAGCAGTTTTAATAGCCTTTATATCTTTTACTACTCCGTTTTTATCACGCTTAGCATTTTTACCTACTTCAAATTGAGGCTTAAAAAGCAAGATGATAAGATCTTTAGCAAGCTTATCTATATGAAAAATCAAATGTGTTAAAGATATAAAACTCACATCACAAGTGATAACATCATATAAAATTTCACTTTTAAACTCACGCAAATCAGTGTTTTCACAAATTTGGATATTTTCTAAATTTCTTAAGCTCTCATGAAGTTGATTAGAACCTACATCCAAAGCTGTGATATGTTTAGCCTTGCTTTGATGTAAAATTTGCACAAAACCTCCAGTTGATGAGCCTATATCTAAACAAATTTTATCTTTTATAGTAAATGCATGATCTTGTAGAAAATGCTTGAGTTTAAAAGCAGCCCTACTTACAAAAAGCTCTTCTAAAAGCGTTAGCTTTAAACTCTCATCTTCTAAAGGATTTAAAGATGTGATTTTAAAAGAGGTTTTTTTAAATTCATCATTGAGTAAAATTTGCTTGTTTTCTATAAGCTCGCAAGCTTTATTACGAGAAATGTTTAACTTTGCACTTACAAAGACATCAAACCTCATCATCACCGCCTAAAAGAGCATTAAACTCAGCCTCATTGATGCACTTGACTCCTAAACTTTGAGCCTTTTCAAGCTTTGAGCCTGCTTCACTTCCGTATAATACAAAGTCCGTTTTTTTAGACACACTTGAGCTTACTTTCGCTCCAAAGCTTTCGATTAATTCCTTAAAATGATCGCGTGATTTGCTTAAAGTTCCTGTGATAACAAAGGTTTTATTAGAAATATTTTCATTTATAATAAGCTCTTTTTTCTCATCCTCTAAATGCAAAATTTCATAAAAATGTTTAATGCGGTTTGCGTTAACATGGGTAAATTCTTCTAAGCTTTTAGCCATTTGCTCGCCAAAGCCTTCTAAATTTGCATAAGCTTCATAGCTTTGCATAAACCATTCAAAGCCAAAAGATTGTGCTAGCTTTTTAGCTGCCACTTCTCCAATATGCTCTATACCCAAAGCAGTGATAAACCTTGATAAAGAGCATTTTTTTGCATTTTCAATGGCGCTTAAAAGATTATTGATTTTTTTCTCTTTAAAGCCTTCCAAGCCTTCAAAATCGCTGTATTTTAAGAAAAATATGCTTTCTATGTTAGAGACTTTTCCTTCTTTAAATAAAAGCTCGACGATATTTTCTCCAAGGCCATCTATATTTAAACACTTTTTAGATACAAAATGTATAATGGAATTTACAAGTCTTGCCTTGCAGTCTAAGTTTTGGCATTTTAAAAAAGCACCCTCATCTAAAAGCTCACTAAAACACTCAGGACAAAGAGTTGGTTTAGTAATCTTACTTTCTAAACCATCACGCCTTTGGGTAAAAACTTTAGTGATTTTAGGTATCACATCGCCACTTCTTATCACACTTACACTATCACCTATCATCACTCCAAGTCTAGCTATCTCATCAAAATTATGCAAGGTTGCAGACTTTACTACAACCCCATCTAAATTTACAGGTTCTAGCACTGCCACAGGAGTGATCACTCCGCTTCTTCCAACTTGTAAATTAACCCCAAGCAAGGTTGTAGTTTTTTCCAAAGCAGGAAATTTAAATGCAGCCATAAATTTTGGAAATTTCACGGTATAACCCAAAAGCTTACAATGAGCTAAATCATCTACCCTTACAACCATACCATCCATCATCATAGGTTTTTGATCTCTTTTTTCTAAAAGCTCATGATATTTTTCTAAAACCTCATCTAAAGTTTTCACACAAAAAACAAAGTCATCTTTTAAAAAACCAAGACTTCTTACAAACTCCATCACTTCAGAGTGTTTGCTAAATTCTAAAGAATTCTCCCCCACTCCCCAAGGATAAAATTTTAAATTTCTTTCTTTTGTAATGCTTGTATCAAGCTGTCTTAAAGAGCCACTTGCTGCGTTGCGCGGATTTGCAAATAAACTTAAACCATCTTTAGCTCTTTTTTCATTGATTTTTTCAAAATCTTCTTTTAAAATTACCACTTCACCACGAATTTCTATCTTGTCTTTATAAGGAATTTTTTGAGGTATGTTTGATATTTCTTTTACATTTAAAGTAATATCCTCGCCTATTTCTCCATCGCCCCTTGTAGCACCGCTGATTAAAATACCATTTTCATAAGTAAGATTTAAACTCGCTCCATCAAACTTAGGCTCTATGAAAAAATCAAACTCACATTTAGCTCTTTTTGCCCAAGCTCTAAGCTCAGCTTCATCAAAAACATCTTCCATAGACCACATTTTTGCACTATGTGCAAGTTTGTGAAATTCACTTTGTATAGTCGGGGCGATATTTTGCGTAGGAGAATCTTTAGAAATCTTTTCTTGGTGAAGCGTTTCAAATGCTTTTAACTCTCTTATAAGTTTATCGTATTCTTCATCACTCGCTAAAGGCTCATCATCTTCATAATAAGCCCTCATCCATTCTTTTGCTAATTTTACCTTTTCTAAATACTCTTGATAAGTCATCACTACTCCAAAGAAAGTTCATCCATAGCTTTTGCAAGTTCAAACATTTGTTTATGCTCATACACATCATGCACTCTTATAATGCTTGCGCCATTTTTGAAAGCCTCCAAATGCAAATAAAGCGTACCAGCTAGTCTTTGCTCAACACTTGAATTAAAATAAGCATTTATCACACTTTTCCTACTAGCTCCGATTAAAAGCTCTTTTTCAAAGCGTAAAAAATGCTCTAAGTGTTTGATTAACATCATATTATGCCAAGGACTTTTACCAAAACCAATGCCAACATCTAAAATCACATCTTCTAAACCAAGCTCACTTAATCTTTCTAGCTTTTGTGCAAAAAAATCATCAAGCTCGGCTAACACATCTTCATAATGTGGGTTATCTTGCATATTTTGTGGGGTATTTTGTATATGCATGAGTGTGTAAGTGGCTTTGTATTTTAAAGCTAGTTTGGCTAAATTTTCATTTTTAAAACCGGTGATATCATTAATAAGCTTAAAGCCTTTATTTAAAGCATATTCTAAACAATACTCATCAAAACTATCTAAACTAAAAATACATTTTTCATAAAGTTTTTCTTTATAGATTAAATCTAAAGTATTTTTTAAACGCTTAAACTCTTCTTCTTTCCCACAATACACACTACCAGGTCTTGAAGAAACCGCACCTATGTCTATATAATCAGCCCCTTGAGAAATCATAAGTTCTATTTTTTCTAAAACTTCATTTTCTTTAACCCTACTTTGAGCATTAAAACTATCTTCATTGATATTCATCACACCCATAATTTTTGCATATTTTGGTTTAGTGAAGTTAGACTTTAAAAATAGTGCTAAATTTTTAAGCTTAAAATCTTGTAATTTTTCTTTTTCTATAAGCTTTTTGGCTTGATCTTGCGTTACCATAAGCAAGGCATTGGTATGTTCTTTGCCTAGTATAACTTCTTTATGTGTTACAAGCTCAGCTCCAACTCTTAATGCATCTTGTTTGAGTATATTTGCAGCAGGCGCTCTTAATTCTTTGATAAGAAAAAAATGAATTTGAGTTTTTTCACTCATAATTTTCTCGCCTGCTTTATGTGGCTTTATATATTTAGAAATTTGCTCAAAGTCTGTGTTGGGATTGATTTTAATGATTTTCATTTTTTCTCTCGTGTAAAATTAAAGCTATGGTGCTTAGTAAAATAGTTGGCTTTGCATTTAATTTAGCTAACTCATAAGCTTTGTAAAAAAATTCAATTTCTTCATCGTTTAATTTTATATCTTGTTTAAAACATTCATGGCTTAAAGCGCTAATTAACTCTAAACACTCATGTTTATCTATATTTTCATATTGTTTCAATAATGAAGCAATTTGAGCTAGATCCATTTTTTTAAGATCTAAATTTAAAGACATCTTTTCTTTTTGAATTTTATGTTTTTCTATGATAAATCTTGAAAGTATAGTAGGTAAAAAAACATTTTTTGAAGGAGCTACGATGATAAAATATACATTTTTTGGTGGCTCTTCAAAAAGTTTTAGCAAAAAATTTTGCGCTTCTTCACGAAAAGACTTAGCTAGTATAACAATGATTTTAGCTTGTGCTTCAGCTATATAACTTTCATTCATAATAGCTTTTGCGGTTGCTTGGCCGTTTTTGTCATAAGTTAAGTCATTTAGTCTTAATTCTAAGTCAGGATTTTTGGGTATGAAAAATTTAAGATTTTTTGCTCCATATTCTTCTGTGAGCTTTTCTTGCATTAGCTCAAAATCATTATAGATAATGATTTTATTTCTTAGATTCAAATTTCTACCTTAGAAAAAAGCACAGCCTCTAAGCTTTGCTCAAATACTTTATATAAAGAAATGAGTTTATAGTCTAATTCCTTATCACGCGAAGAAAGATAAAAACTATTTTGCAATTGCTCATCAAAAAGCCAAAGCATACTTTCTGCTTTAGAATTAGCGATTTTAAATTTAAACCCTGTATTAGTTCCTATATAAAAAAAAGCATAACCATTAGGAAAAGAAATACTCAAAAGATCATTAAGCAAATCTATATCTTCTTGGGTATTACAAGCTTTATTATAAATTCCTTTTAAAGACACAAAAGGCACTAAAGGTCTTGTGGAACTGGCATTAATTTGGCTTAAAAAATACTCTTCAAACCACGTTCTTTGATCATCAGTAATCACAATAAAAGTATAACCTTGCAAAAGCAAAGCTAACTTAGAAGCGATCAAAGGCGACCATTCAAGACGCCTTTCTTCTAACCAACTTGTATAAGTACCATTTTCTCGGATTTGTTCTAGGGTAAATTTTAAAAAACTATTGCTCATTTATACATCTAATTTATAAACTTCATGCAATACTCTTACAGCCAATTCGCCGTATTTTTCATGCACGATAACTGAAATTTTAATTTCACTTGTAGAAATCATTTGTATGTTGATATTTTCATTTGCCAATGCTTTAAAAGCTGCTGAAGCTACTCCAGAATGTGATTTCATACCCACACCCACAACTGAAACTTTTACCACAGCATTATCTGTTTCTATATTAGCATTAGCACCTAAAACTTTTTTCATAGCATTAGTTGCTAAATCAAGCTCGTTTTCAGGCACTGTAAAGCCTAAATTTGTAGCTCCATCTACTCCGACATTTTGGATAATCATATCTACATTGATATTTTCATTTGCTAAAGTTCCAAAAATTTCAGCAGCAATACCTGGTTTATCATCAATATTTCTTAAAGTAACCCTTGCTTGGTTTTTATCTAGTGCTATACCGCTAACCAAAGCCTGTTCCATATTTTCCTCCTTAGTAATAATCGTCCCTTCATTTTCATTAAAGCTACTTCTAGTAACTAATTTCACATTTAATTTTTTAGCAAGCTCTACAGAGCGGTTTTGTAAAACTTTAGCTCCTAAACTTGCAAGCTCTAGCATTTCTTCATAAGAAATTTTATCTAGCTTTTTAGCCTTTGGTTCAATTCTAGGATCAGTAGTATATACTCCATCTACATCAGTATAAATCTCACATAAATCAGCATTTAAAGCTCCCGCTAACGCAACTGCACTTAAGTCGCTTCCACCACGACCCAAAGTAGTAACATTACCCATTTTGTCAATACCTTGAAAGCCAGCAACTACTACAATATATCCTTCATCTAAAGCTTTGTTAATATTTGTAGTATCAATGTGTTCAATTCTTGCTTTAGTATAAACATCATCTGTAATAATCCCTGCATTGCGTCCGGAAAATGCAGTGGCTTTTAAACCCATTTCATTTAATGCAATAGCAAGTAAAGATGAAGTTACGCGCTCACCACTACTTAAAAGCATATCCATCTCACGACCTGAAGGGTTTTTACTAAAATGGTGTGCAAAATCGATAAGCTCATTAGTCACTCCACTCATCGCAGAAACTACAACAACTAACTTATCGCAAGTTTTTTTACTTTTTGCTACTCTTTTAGCAACTTCATCAATACGCTCAAGCGTTCCTACGCTTGTTCCCCCATATTTTTGTACGATCAGCATTAAATATACCCCCTTTCTTTAAAATATTTTAAAACCTTAATATATATAGGTTTTTTAAAATGGTTAATCATATCATAAACATCTTCTAATGAAGCAAACTTATATGCATCAAATTCAGGATTTTTAGTATTTAAATTAACAACAGCTTTATTTTTCAATCTAACTAAAAAATATTTTTGACTTTGGCCATCATAAGGATACATTTTTTGTGCAACCTTAGCTGGAAAATCATAACTAATCCACTCAGGATGTTCGGCTAAAATTTCAACCTCATCTGTACCTATTTCTTCTTTTAATTCTCTAAACAATGCACTTTTAGCATCCTCCCCCTCATCTATACCACCTTGAGGAAATTGCCATATATCTTCCATATCATTACGTTTAGCAAGTAAAATTTTACATTCAAAAGGATAAGCTGATGATAATATTATAGCAGCTACATTTGGCCTATATTTTTTTTCTTTTTCCATGATTTTCTTATCCTTGACTTTTAAATAATATAATTCTAACAAAAAAATACGAATTTATAATCACATTTTAAAGAAGTTTTATGCATTTATATATACATATACCATTTTGCGAAAGTAAATGTTTTTATTGTTCTTTTACCTCGCTTAAAAAAAAGGACTTTGAAAAAGATTATTTAAATGCCTTAATGCAAGATATAAAATATCAACTAGATTTTTTCAAGCTTGATAAAAATTCCATAAAGACTGTTTTTGTAGGCGGTGGTACGCCTAGTTTAATAGAAGTTAGTTTTTATGAGAAAATATTTATTTTTTTACAAAGTTATTTACACAAAGATAGTGAAATCAGCATAGAAGCAAACCCCAACTCGAGTAATTTTTCTTGGCTTAAAGAAATAAAAATTTTAGGTTTTAACCGCATTTCTTTTGGGGTACAAAGTTTTCATGAAAAAAAATTACAATTTCTTGGGCGTATTCATGATCAAAAAAGTATTTTCACTAGTATAGAAAATGCAAAAAAAGCAGGATTTGATAATATTAATCTGGACTTAATTTATGATACAAAACTTGATGATAAAAAAATGCTTGATTATGAAATTTCCAATCTTGCCTTACTTGATATTAGCCATGTAAGTGCTTATAATCTAACTATAGAAGAAAAGACAAGATTTGCTAAAAAATTTCATTTTAAAAAAAATGCACCACGTCTTGCAAAGTATTTTATTAAAGCGATTGAAAACCTTGATTATAAACAATATGAAATCAGTAATTTTGGACAAATTTGCAAACACAACCTTGCTTACTGGCAAGGAAAAGACTATATAGGCTGTGGTTTAAGTGCAGTAGGATTTTTAAAAAATCAAAGATTTTATACTAAAAAAAGTTTAAAAGATTATATCAATGATCCTTGTTTTAGAGAGATTGAAAATTTAAATTCAAAAGATTTACGCTTAGAGCATATTTTCTTAGGACTTAGAAGTATTATAGGAGTGGATGAAACAAAGCTAGAACCTTTAGAAAAAGAAAAAGCAATGTTTCTTAGTAAAAAAGGAAAGCTAGTTTATAAAAATGGAATTTTTTATAATACTAACTACCTTTTAAGCGATGAGTTGGCTTTGTATATTAGTACTTAAACTTCAAAGCCCATTTAACAAGTAAAATCAAAACAGGCACTTCAATCAATGGACCTATAATAGCAGCAAATGATTGTAATGAGCTTATACCAAAAGATGCAATGGATATAGCTATGGCAAGTTCAAAATTATTACCACTAGCGCTAAAACTAATAGCTGTGTTTTTTTCATAGTTTAAACCAAGTTTTTTACTTATAAACCAAGAACCATAAAACATTATCACAAAATATAAAAACAAAGGAATGCAAATTTTAAATACATCCAAAGGTAAACTAAAAATATCACTTGATCTATAAGAACACATAATAATGATAGTAAAAAGTAAAGTAATAAGCGTAATAGGACTAATTTTAGGTAAGAATTTTTGCTCAAACCATTCTTTACCTTTTAAACTAATAAAAACAACCCTACTTAAAATCCCTAGTAAAAAAGGCAAACCAAGGTAAATTACCACATTTTTCAAAATTTCATCCATTCTTATTTCTAGGTTATTTTGAAAACTCAAGCCCAAAAGAGAAGGAAAAAACTCTAAAAATAAGTACAAATAAAAAGCAAAACACAAAATTTGAAAAATGGTATTAATACCTACCAAAGCAGCAGTGTACTCCTTATCAGCCTTAGCTAAATCACTCCAAACTACCACCATAGCTACACAACGAGCTAAACCTATGATGATAATACCTTGCATATAATCAAGATCATTTTTTAAAAATACCCAAGCCAATATAAACATTAAAATAGGACCAAAAATCCAATTTAAAAATAAAGAAAGTATTAAAGCTTTAAAAGAATAAAAAATTTTAAATATCTTTTTATACTCAACCTTAGCCAAAGGTGGATACATCATTAAAACCAAACATGCCATAAGTAAAACATTATTTTGATTATAATTAAAACTCTCCCAAAAATTTGTAATATTAGGAAAGATAAATCCTGAAAATAATCCAAAAGCCATGGCTATAAAAATCCATAAAGTCAAAAATCTATCTATAAAACCAAGCATTTAAAGCTCTCCTTGTATGATTTTCTCTAAAAGCTCTTTAAGTTTTAATTTCAAGCTTTCCACTACTTTAATAAAATCTTCATCTTCAAAACCACTAGGATCTTCTAAACCAAAGTCAAAATGGTATCTTGCGCCAACACTTGGACAAGCTACCCCACAACCCATTCCTACAACAATATCTAAATCCTTAGGTAAACTATCAAAACCCTTTGCCTTATAAGAACTTATATCAAGGGCATATTTTTGCTTTAAAATCC
The DNA here is from genome assembly GCF_024723605.1 of Campylobacter sp. LMG 17559. Classification (NCBI taxonomy): domain Bacteria; kingdom Pseudomonadati; phylum Campylobacterota; class Epsilonproteobacteria; order Campylobacterales; family Campylobacteraceae; genus Campylobacter; species Campylobacter sp. LMG 17559. Next base: position 61,980 of record NZ_JANQCZ010000010.1, on the reverse strand, counting down.
TTATGGCTTTAGGATTGACCTCTTTAGAAATATCACTTCCTGCTGAATAAATCTCTAAATTTAAACCAAGTTCTGTAGCCATTTTTTCACATAAAGCTTCAGCCATTTGAGATCTGCAGCTATTATGCACGCAAATAAAAGCTATTTTCATTTTATCCCTTAGGGCATTCGCAAGAAAATCTTTTAAGCTCAGGAAGCTTTATGGAAAGTTCATTGATGTTTTTTAGTATATCATTGCAAAAATTATTTAAATTTTCTTTTACTCCATAATATGCCCAAACACCTTGTCTATCTACTTCTAAAAAATTAGCTTCTTTTAAAATTTTTAAATGTCTTGAAAGTCTTGATTGACTCATATTTAAAGAACTTTGCAAATCACACACACAAAGTTTTCCGTATTTTTGTAAGAAAGCTAAGATCAAAATCCTACTTTCATCATTAATCGCACTTGTTATTTTTAAAAACTCTTGCATAAAAATCCTTATATGAAAAATATTAAAAGTCCAAAACTAATCGCAATAGCAACAATCATACTTGCAAATAAAATCAAAAAGCTTGTTTTGAAAATTCTTTTAAGCAAAATAAGCTCAGGTAAAGAACACCCTGCTCCTGCTATTAAAAAACTCATCATTATACCAAGTGGAATTCCACTAGTAGTTAAAGCTAGTGCTATAGGTATCATAGCTATACAATTCATATAAAGTAAAACTCCTATAAAAGCTGCTATAAATACACCCAAAACTCCATAATCTTTCATATAATTTTGAAAAAAATCTTGCGGAAAAGCACCATGTATAATAGCCCCTATAGCCATACCTATAACAATATAAGGTAAAATTTTTTTATACTCTTTAAAACTTTGTGAAAATAATATTTTGATTTTACTTTCTTTAGCTTTGTTTTTAAAATTTAAAATTTTACTTGTTTTGGAATTTTTGTTAAAAACCAAGCTGGGTTTTTGACAACATGAGCTTTGAAAAGTATTATTAGAACAACATGACTTTTGCTCTAATTCATTTTTTAAAAAGTCTTCATTAAAAAATCTTTGAGTGTTTATTTTAGAAACACAAAAAGCAAGAAATAAAATCACACAAAATAAAAATCCCACATAAAATAAAGATATTTTTAAGCCAAAACTCACCATAAACATCGCCACTATAATAGGATTAATTAAAGGCGAGGTGATTAAATAAGCTATGCATACTCCAAGTGGAACTTTAGCTTTTAAAAATGCGTTTAAAAGCGGTATGCTTGAACATGAGCAAAATGGAGTTAAACAACCCAAAAGTATGGCTTTTATATAGCTTGCAAAAGAATCTTTCTTTAAATGCTCATTAAAAAATTTGGCATAGCGCTCATTTAAATAAGCAATAAGCATACTAACTAAAATAAACAAAACAGATATTTCTATAAATAAAATAAGAAAATCTTTTAAAATAAAAACTAATTTCTCCATGCTTTTCCTTTTTTATTTTTAATTCAATATAACAAAAATATATTAATATATCAAGATATCTTTATATATTAATATGATAAAAGTAATAATATTTTTAAGTATTTTTATGTAAAATGTAAACCATATATTCAAATGAAAGAAGATAAAATAATGAGTTTTGGTGAAATTTTAGTTATTTTAGTTGTAGCTATTTTAGTGCTTGGGCCTGAAAAATTACCTTCAACTATAGTTGAAATTGCAAAAATTTTAAAAGCCATTAAAAGCAATATCGATGAAGCAAAAGCAAGTATTAATAAAGAACTAAAAATAGCAGAATTAAAAGATGAAGCACAAAAATACAAAGATGAATTTTCACAAACTAATGAAAATATCAGAAAAAAACTAAGTTTTGAAGAATTTGATCAACTCAAAGAAGATATTTTAAATAATACCAAAGAATTAAAAAGTGAAATTAATGATTTAGAAAAAGATATACAAGAACTTTCTAATCTTGAAGAAAAAATTCAAAAAGATGAAAAAAATACTCAGAAAATGGAAAGCTAAGAATGTTTGAAGAATTAAAACCGCATTTAGTAGAACTTAGAAAAAGATTATTTATAAGTGTTGCTTGTGTTGTTGTGATGTTTTTTGTATGTTTTAGTTTTAATAACTATATCATAGATATACTAAAAGCGCCTGTTGAAGCGGCCTTACCTGAAATTTCAAGACAAATGACCTTTGTTGAGTTACAAGAGCCTTTGTTTACTGCGATGAAGGTTTCGTTTTTTACAGCTTTTTTGATTTCTTTGCCAGTTATTTTTTGGCAGTTTTGGAAATTTGTAGCACCTGGACTTTATGATAATGAAAAAAGATTAGTAGTGCCTTTTGTAAGCTTTGCTAGTATTATGTTTGCGCTTGGTGCTTTGTTTTGTTATTATATAGTTATACCTTTGGCTTTTAAATTTTTGATTGATTTTGGGGTGCAAACCCAAGATTTTAAGCCTTTAATTAGCATAGGTTTATATGTAGGCTTTTTTACTAAATTAGTAATTGCTTTTGGTTTAGCTTTTGAAATGCCTGTAATAACCTTTTTCTTTGCTAAACTTGGACTGATTGATGATACTTTTTTGAAAAAACATTTTAGAGTTTCAGTTTTAGTGATTTTTGTTTTCTCAGCTATGATGACACCACCTGATGTTATATCGCAATTTTTAATGGCTGTTCCTTTATGCGGGCTTTATGGAATTTCTATTTATATAGCTAAAAAAGTTAATCCTAGTCAAAAAGAAGATGATGAAAATGATTGATAAAGATCTTTTGCTTTCTAGTTATGATTATAACTTACCAAATGAACTTATAGCAAATTTTCCTATTTTGCCCAAAGAAAATGCCAAGCTTTTAGTATATGAAAGATGTAAAGATCAAATTTCACATTTGCATTTTAAGGACTTAGCTAAAATTTTACCACCTTGTGAAATCATATTTAATGATACCAAAGTCATCAAAGCAAGAATTTATGGAAACAAAGAAAGTGGTAGTAAAATAGAACTTTTTATCAACCATCCTTTAAAAAATAATGAATTTTTAGTGCAAATTCGGGGTAAGGTTAAAGAAGGGCAAATTTTATATTTTGAAAATTCTTTAAAAGCTAAAATCAAAAAATTACATGATGATGGCACAAGAGAAGTAGAGTTTTTTAATGATGAAAAAGAGCTTAGTCATCATGAAGTTTTTGAAATTTTAGAAAAAATAGGCCATGTGCCTTTACCACCTTATATAAAAAGAGCAGATGAGGCACAAGATAGCATTAACTATCAAAGCATTTTTGCTAAAAATCAAGGCGCAGTTGCCGCACCTACTGCAAGCTTACACTTTGATGAAGCGATGATCAATGAACTTAAAAAAAATCATAATATCTATACTATCACACTACACGTTGGCGCAGGAACTTTTAAAGGTGTAGAATGTGAAGATATACGTGATCATAAAATGCATTCAGAATTTTTTCATATTGATGATGAAACTTGTGCTTTGATTGATTCTTCTAAGAAAATACTAGGCGTTGGTACCACTGTTACTCGTTGTATAGAATATTATTATAGAAAAAAATTAAAAGAAGGTTTTTGTGATTTGTTTTTACACCCACAAAATACCCCGCAAAGACTTGATTATTTACTTACTAATTTTCACTTGCCAAAATCAACTTTAATTATGCTTGTAGCAGCATTTATAGGTAGAGAAAAAACCTTAGAGCTTTACCATGAAGCCATAGAAAATAACTATCGTTTTTACTCATATGGTGATGGAATGCTAATTATTTAGTCTTTTTCTTGATATATTTTTTATCAATATAACCCAAATCTATAAGTTTTTGATAAATTTTAGCTAGTATAGGCCCCCCTGTACTACTACCACTTTTCCCATGTTCGATTAAAACTACTACTACATATTGTGGTTTTTCATAAGGTGCATAAGAAGTAATCCAAGCATGAGATCTTAAAAAATACTCTAAATCCTCTTCTTTAATACGCTTTTTTTCACTTTGAGAAATTCCAACCACCTGCGCTGTTCCTGTTTTAGCTGCTATGGTAATAGGCGAATTTCTTAAAAATCTTGCTGTAGTCCCACCATCAACATTGGCAACTTCATACATAGCACGCCTTAAAAGTGGAAGTTTTGATAATTCAAAAGTCGTAAAAACACTTTCATTATTGTCAAAATTTATCTTAGTAATATTATCATCAACGCTATGTAAAAAATGCGGTGTGATATTTTTCGCCGTAGCAATCATAGCTGTAAATTTAGCCACTTGCATAGGAGTAGCAAGAAAATCGCCTTGCCCTATGCTTGTATTTAAAGTTTCACCTTGATACCATGGTTGGTTGTATTTTTCTTTTTTCCATATTCTATTAGGTACTGTTCCTATAAATTCATTAGGTAAATCAACCCCTGTTTTTGCACCAAAACCTATCCTTTCAAAAACAGAACTAATAATGTCAATACCAACTTCTAAGGCACCTTTATAAAAATACACATCACAGCTTTCTCTAATAGCATCATTCATATCTACATAACCATGACCTGTAGCTTTCCAACATCTAAATTTTCTACCACCAAGCTCAAAGTTAGAATCACACAAATATTTATGATTTTCATTTACTTTACCACTATCTAAAAAAGCTAAAGCTGTACCCATTTTCACAACTGAACCTGGAGGATAAAGACCGTTAATAAGTTTATTAGTAAAAGGATGGTTTAAATCATTAGAAAGTTTATCCCATTCTTCTTGGCTAATACCCGTAACAAAAGGATTAAGATTATACTCAGGAAAACTACCCGCTGCTAAAATAGCCCCACTTTTTACATCCATTATTATAGCCGCACCTGCTAAATTTTCAAAAATACTAGCTAAATATTCTTGCAAGTCAAGATCTATACTTAAAGTAATATTACTTGAAGTAGGTTTTTTGTAAGAAAGCTCTTCTATTTCTTTATTTAATGCATTTACCTTGCTAACCTTTTCACCCTTTTGACCTTGCAAAATTTCATTATACGAACGCTCTATACCACTACGCCCTACATAGCTAGTTAATCTTGCAATTTCATTTTCATTCATATCATTTAAATTTGCTTTTCCAACATAACCTATAACATGACTAGCTAAGGCATCATAGGGATAAAATCTTTGAGTAGTAGATTTAACTTGCATATTTTCACGCAAATTAAGCTTAGTAAAATGCTTAATCATCGCATTATATTCTATAAATGGAACTACTTCTATATAATCTTGGTTATAATAAGAATCTGCTTTTATATAATTTCGTTTTAATTTAGTTATATTTAAATCAGGAAAAGCATCTACTATAGCTTGTAATTCTTGCTCTAAAAGAGCTCTGTTTTTCTTTTTTATATGCAAATATGGCTTTATAGAGATTGAAAAACCTAATTTATTTACCGCTAAGGGTCTGCCTTTAATATCTAAAATTTGTCCTCTTACAGGTGCTAAAAATTGCGTTTTAATGGCATTTTGTTTAGCTATTTCTTCATAATAAACATTAGATTTTATACTTATATAATACACTCTAGCAAGCAAAAGCATAAAAAAACAAGCTATAAAGCCCATCACCAAGCGCATACGCATAATCAGATTTTTCCTTTAAAAATAACAAAAGAAATCAAAGCTTCAACAGCAAAAAACCATAAATACTCAATACCAAATTTTAAAATTTCATTATTATCTAAATATGCTAAAAACACATCAAAAAGATAGATGAAAATATAAGCACAAAGAGTAAATACAACGAGTAAATAATGCCCTAGTTTTAATTTACTTTTAAACCAATCCACAAAAAAATGATAAAAAATAAAAAAAGCTATCCATGAGCTAAAAAGATAAAATCCATGAATAACATCAATCAACAAAAGATAAAACAAAGAAAAATACCATCTAAAATCAAGCTTATTAAGGGTTCTTTCTTTTTCTTTTAAAAGCACTATCATATAACAAAAAAATACCCCAAATAAAGGAGGTATCCAATAATACACAGAGCTTAGCACTTGATAAAAAATCAAAGATAGATAAAAAAATAAATAAGAAAAATCAAATCTATTTTTTACTAAATTTCTACTCCTCATTAAAACCCAAGCTCTCTAAAATGATTTTTTGTTCTAATTTATCAATACCATTTTTTTTCAAATTTGACACTAAGATAGCATTTTTATTTGTATTTAAAATTTTTGCTTTTTGGCTTTGATTGAGCTTGTCTGCTTTTGTAAAAACTGTTATTTTTTTTTGATCAGCTCTAATAAAAGAATCTAAATACAAATCTAAATTTGTATCAATATCTAAATTATCATGTCTTGAATCTATTAGATGAATAAAAAGTTTAATAGAGCTACGCTCTTTTAAAAACTCATCTAAATTTTTATTCCAAATAGCCTTAGTTTTTTTGCTCACTTTAGCATAACCAAAACCAGGTAAATCAATAAACATTAATTTGAATTTATCTTCATCTTTTTTACAATCAACTTCAAAAAAATTAATAAGCTGTGTTTTACCTGGAGTTGAAGAGCTTTTTGCTAAATTTTTATTCTTACAAAGAGTATTAATCAAAGAACTTTTACCCACATTAGAGCGTCCTAAAAAAGCGATTTCAGTGTATATAGGTTGTGGAGCTTCGTCTATTTTGGAAGCAGAAATTAAAAATTTAGCATTAAGTATCATTCTTTTACTTCAAATACAAATTTCACAGGTTTTTTATCTTTACTCACTACTCTATAAGTCATATTTTTTCTATCTACTATGATTTTATCCCCTATGAGTTCTTTTTTTGTTTGTATTTCTGTAATTTTTGCTTTGCCATTAATCTCATATGTATCCTTAGCTACATTATAAACAAACTCATCACCACTTCCATGATAAGTTTTATCTTTCATCATGATTTTAAATTTAGCATCTTTAGTAGCTATATATTTAATAGGTTGTTTATTTTTCATATAAATAACTAATTTTTGCGAATTTAAAATATCTTTACCTTTTTTAACTTCCACATCACCGGTTAATACACTTGTTTCGTTTTTTTCATCTAAATAAAAATCTTTAGCATAAACTTCTATTTTTTGCGCACTAAATGCGAGTAAATTTAACAAACACAAAAAAATTATTGCTCTAAAAACCATGCTTTTATTCCTTGAATTTTTAATTCTTTTTGATTTACATCATATAAAAAATTATCCCCAAAAACTTCATTTAAACCTATATATGCTTTAAAATTATCATTAGAAAATAAAATTTTATTTTTCATATCATAAGTTGCTTTTTGGGTAAAAATAGAAGTTTGATTATGATCAAAATAACTTACATTACCTTCTAAAATGGATTTTTCTTCATTCCTTACTAATAAATCTGAACTTAAATTATAATCAAGCGCTTGCACTTTAAAATCATCAAAAATATCTTTATCTTGGTATTTTACCCAACGACTTGCCTGATATGTAGCCTTAATTACACTAGCATTTAACTCATAATCAAGCACATCAAAAGCTTGCATATTTGCCACATCTATCTTTTGTGGTTTTATGGCAAATAAATATGGATCTTGGGTACTTAAAATCACCATAACAAAGGCAAATAAACTCATTAATATAGCAAAAATTTTTATCGCCAAAGTTTGTCCCATTGAGCTTGCATATTATTATGTTCAATTAAAATTTCTATCATCTCACTCACTGCCCCATTACCACCTTTTCTATTTAAAACTTTATCAGTTTTCAAAGCCTTATGTGCATCTTTTGGCTTAAAGCTATAAGCAACTGCTTCAAGCAAACTCATATCATTATAATAATCCCCAATAGCAGCACATTGAGAAAACTCTAAATTTAATTTTTCTAAAATTTCTTTAGCACAAGCTAGTTTATCACTAATGCCTTGATAAACTAAATCAATTTTTAAATCCCTAGCTCTAAAATATACACACTCACTAGTTCTACCTGTAATGATAGCAACTTTTTTACCAAGCTTTTGCCAAGCTTCAATCGCCGCGCCATCTTTTACATTAAATTCTTTAATCTCACCATAGTTTTGTGTGTAGATGATTTTACCATCTGTTAAACAACCATCTACATCTAAAAAAATAAGTTCTATCATAATCTTACTCTCTTACTATAAACGCACCCGGGAAAGATCCGCTATCAACAAAATCTCTTGCTTCTTGCTCACTTCTAAAGCCTTTTAAAAATACCCTATGTAAACCATCTTTAGCACTTGTTTGTATAGTTGAAGTATAAGAATTATAATTTTTGTATCTACTTGCTATTAGCTCTGCACCACTTTTATTTCTAAATGCTCCAATTTGCACCATAAAAGATCCACCTTGGAAAATATGACCACTATCAGCAATCTCTCCACTGCTGCCTAAATTAGAATTAGTATGAACTGAACCCGAACTTGCACTTGTTCCAAAGCCAATCACTTCAAGTCTTACAGGAGCTGTTCCAGATTGAATCATATCTATATCTCTTGCAGCCATATTAGATAAATCTATAATCCTACCTGCTACAAAAGGCCCTCTATCGTTAATCCTAACAGTAGTTTGACGGTGATTTTTTAAATTAGTTACTTTTACTATGGTATTCATAGGTAAAGTTTTATGAGCTGCAGTATAAGCGTGTTGATCATAAGTTTCACCATTGGAGGTTTTTTTACCATGGAAGCCCGGTCCATACCAACTAGCTATACCACCAGCAGTCTCACCTACTTCTACTACAGTTGGATAATAAGTTTTACCATTAATAGTGTAAGGCTTCATAGTACCTTTTAAACTAGTGTTATTGTGCTTTACACTTTTAAAATCCCTCTCTGGATAATACACAGTAGGTGTGCTAATAGGCATCATACTACAAGCACTAAACAAAACTCCTACACAACTAACGACTAACGACTTTTGTATGAGAGCTTTTGAATATTTTTTGAGTTGTTTTGATTTTTGCATTATTATTCTCCTTAATTTTTAACACAAGTTTTTGATTGATATTGATTAAATTTCCTTTGATTTTATTATATTCTTTAATGCTTTCAACACTTATTTTGTGTTTTCTTGCAATAGTATAAAGACTATCACCTTCTTTTACTATATAAATTTTTGTATGTGGAATGGTTGTATCCACCTTGGCTAATTTTACATTCTCCAATGCCTTTTCTACTGCCACACTTTTGCTTAAAGGAATGTACATATAATAATCTTTTTTATCAGGTGGAGTAAAGTCATAATTAAAATGTGGATTATAACGCTTAAATTCTTTATAAGACATTTTAGCTACTTTGGCAAGCTCTCTTAAAGAAACACTTGGTGGAACTGAGATTTTTTTAACTTCACTTGATAAGGCATAATTAAGCAAAGCGCTATCTTGAGAAATTAAAAAATCATTATTATTTGCTAAAAATGCCATAGTAAGAATTTTTCTAATAAAAATTCTAGTTTCTAATGGCAAGTATTTTTTATCAGGATCAAGCAAAACCCTTAAATCATCACTTTTTGCTTTTTTTATAGCTTGACGTAATTTACCATCACCGCAATTATAAGCTAAAATAGCCAAATACCATTTTCCAAACTGCTCTTTTAGTTGTTTTAAATAAGTAATAGCTGCATAAGTTGATTTTACTAAATCTTTTCTCTCATCTACATAAGGATCTATTCTTAAACCCAAAGTTTGTGCTGTTGGTTTCATAAATTGCCAAACACCCACAGCTTTAGTTCTTGAAATAGAATGAATTTTTAAACCAGATTCTACAATTGCTAAGTATAAAAATTCTTGAGGGATATTTTCTTTTTCTAGGATTTTGCGGATAATCGGGGTGATTTTGTAAAATTCCCTCATCGTATCTACTAAAGTTTTAGAATGCATATCCATGGAAGATTCTTTAAATTCTAAAAAAATCATATCACTAAGATAGCTTGCTTCTATATCTAAATTTCTTAAAATTTGTGCTTGTTGAGTATAGTGCTCTGGAGTAAATTGCAAGGCTTTAGCATTTAAACATAATAATACTAAAATAAAAAATAAAAAGCTTTTTTTCATCATAAACCTTGGAAAAACAAACGATTAGCGTTAGAATTAGTAAGTTTTATTATTTCATTTTTAGATAAATTTAAAAGCTCAGCCATTTTTTGAGCTACAAAATGGGTCAAAATAGGATCATTTACCTTGCCACGATGTGGCTCTGGAGTTAAATAAGGTCCATCTGTTTCTAAGACTAGTTTATCTTTTGGAATTTTAGGTAAAACTTCCACTAGTTTTCTTGCATTTTTAAAAGTTAAAACCCCACCTATACCAAAATAAAAACTATCATCTGCTAGCTGAAGTAAAAGCTCACTAGCATTAAAACAATGTAAAACGCCACCTTGTAAATCTTTTGCATATGTTTTTAAAATATTAAAACTATCTTCATTAGCTTCACGCACATGAACAATCAAAGGCTTTTTATATTCGATAGCTAGCTGAATTTGAGCTATAAAAACTTCTTTTTGCTTTGCTTTTATTTCATCCTCATCAACCCTTAAACGATAATAATCAAGCCCGCACTCACCCACTGCAATGCATTTTTTATCATTTATAAATTCTTTTAAAACATCCAAATCAAAATCATCTATATCATAAGGATGTACCCCACAAGAAAAATACACATTTTCATAATCATGTGCAATTTCTCTTGCTCTTGGCAAATCTTTTATATCCGCTCCAGGTATGATGATTTTGTCTACTCCATTAACAAAGGCATGATTTAACATCTCATCCAAATATCCAAAATAAGCTTGACTATCTAGATGACAATGTGTATCTATGATTTTTTCGCTAAAATCACAATCTAAAAACATACCTCTACCCTATTTTTACCATTAGCCTTAGCTAAATCTAGTGCCTTTTGAGCATTATCAAACAAATCTTGTATTTGGCTTGTTTTACCTCCAAAAGCAACTCCTACAGAAATACTATAATCAACCTCATCTAAAGCTATTAAAACACTTTCTTTAGCAATATTTACTCTTATATTTGAAAAAGCTTTCAATGCTTCTTTATTATCTGTATTTTTTAAAAGTACGTAAAATTTACCATCTTCAATTCTAGTTGCTAAATCCATACCGCGAATTTGATCTTTAATTTTTTTAGCTGTGTGTTTAATCACTCCATCGCCACAATCATAACTTAGTTCATAGTTAATTGTTGCAAGATTGTCTATATCAATTAATGCCAAAGCTAATTCTTCATTTTCTTGCATATCTTCTAAATAATCTAAAAATCTTTTTTCAAAATTTGCATAATCATCAAGTCCTGTTAGCAAATCTTTACCCAAACTATACTCATCAAGTAAAACACATTTTTGCATATAATCTAAGCAATTATTCACTCTACAATTAAGTGATTCTTTTTGAAAAGGTCTAATCACATAATCATTCACACCTTTCCTAAAAGCTCTTGCCTCTAGCGCATCATCTTTATCTCCAACCATGATCACACCAAGTTCTATCTTAGAATATTTTGAGCGAATTTCTACAAGCAAATCTTCCCCATTAATTACAGGCATAGTTGCATCACAAATTACCAATTTTGTATCAGGATTATCACTAAGATAACTTAGCGCTTCTTCTCCATGTGCTGCTGCTAAAACATTAAAAAGTTGATTATTAAGATTTTTTTTCATTTCTGCGCGTAAAGTTACATTAGCGATTGCTAAAATTATCTTAGTTTTATTGTTTTTTTGAAGCATTCTAATGGAACTTAGCATTTCATCAATACAGCTTTCGCTTTCTTTTTGTATATAACCTATAATATCTTTTTCCATAAATTTCTTACGCGTTTGCCCATCACTACTTCCTGTAAGTACTATAGCAGGAATATTTTTTTCTAAAACCACATCCACCACTTCTCCATTGGGAGCATCTGGCAAACAAAGATCTACAAAAGCCATAAAATAATCATTTTTCACTAATTCTTTAGCACTATTCATATCAAAAGCAACATCCACTTTTAAACCCAAAGTATTTTCTACTTTTTTTGCCAAAAGCTTTGTGAGCATTTTGTTATCATCAATAATTAAAATTTTTTCTTCCATAGCCAACTCTCTTTATAATTTCAAAGTATAATTATAACATATAGAAATTTACTTTTTGTTTTTAAAGTAAAGTTCTAGTAAATTCTAAAGCCTCTTGTGTGATATTTTCTCCACTTACCATTCTAGCAAGTTCTCTTACTCTTTCTTCTTTTTCTATTCTTCTTACCCTACTTTCATTTCCTATTTTTTCTACTAAAAAATGATTACTTGCTTTTGATGAAAGCTGTGGTAAATGTGAAATTGCAAAAATTTGATAAAACTTAGCAAGCTCTTTTAATACTTCGGCTATACTCATTGCTTCTTTACCACTTAAATTTGCATCAATTTCATCTAAAAATATTATCCCACTAGCTTTATTAGTAACATTACATTCTGTTGCAATAAAAGAAAGTCTTAGACGGTTTATCTCGCCTGAACTTAAATTTTTTAAACTAGCCTCATTGATATTTAAACTCACTTCATCTTTACCTAAAATACTTAAAGCACAATCTTTAAGTTCTAATTTAACTTCTTTCATATAAAGTTTTTCAAGATAAAAATTAAGTAATTTTTCAAGCTCATTTAATCTTTTTTTACGCAAAGTACTTAATTTTTGACTTTTCTCATCTAAAAGTATTTTAGCATTTTGTACTTTTTTTTCTAATTCCTTTTTTTCAAAACTTAAATTTTCATAATGAGCTAATTCTGCTTTTTTCTTCTCTAAAGCTTCTAAAGCTTCTTCTATACTTCCATATTTTGAAATCAAAGAAGAAAGTTTTTCTATCCTATCAAGTACTTCTTCTATATCAAAATCAAAATCATCAAAACTTTGATTTTCCCACACTGCCCTTAGTTCATTTAAACACTCTGAAAAAAATGAACTATCAACATCACTAATTTGCAAAGCTTCAATCACTGCTGATTCTAACTCAAAAATTCTACTTGCCCTGTTCCAAGCAGCGTCAATTTTATCTTTTTTCGAAAGTCTTTTTTTAAAACTCATTAATTCATCAAATTCGCCTATTTTTGGGTTAATACTTTGAATTTTTTGTATTTCAAAGCTCGTAAATTCTTTTAATTCTTCTACCTTTTTTTCTTCTTCTTGAATTTTTTCTAATTTAGTTTTATTTTCCATATATTCTTTATAAATATTTTTATATTCATTTAAAAAATCTTGAAATTTCTTATCCTCTTTTGATTGCATAAAATCAAGTAAGTTTAAAAATCTTTCATTTGAAAACTCATTATTTTCCTTAGCTGAAAGATATTTTACAAATTTCTTAGAAAGCAAGGCTAAATTCTTTTTTGAAATAAGTTGATTATTGATAAAATAACGCGAGCTTTTATCTTTTAAAAGTTTAAATATATTTAATTCTTCATTTTCGATACCAAACTCATCTAATTCAAGTTCATCATTTAACAAAATTTCTACCATTTTAGCTTCACTCTCACTTAGAGCAAATGCTGCCAAAATAGCCTTAAAAAGTACAGACTTTCCAGCACCACTTAAGCCAGTAAAGACAGTAAGTCCAGCTTCTAAGTCTAATTTTGCTTGTTTAAAACCTAAATTTTCTTTAATAAAAATACTCTCTATCATCACTTGCCCCAATTTAACTTTTCTTTTAAAACTTGGAAATAATCTCTATCTTTTTTATGTATAAAACTAAGTTCTTTTTTGCTAAGTCCTATAAGAATTCTATCATATTCTTTAGGATCAATCACTTCTTGCCCATCTAAATACAGCAAACAATGCTCAACTTTTAATTCAAGTTCAAAGCCATAAGGTAAAACTATGGGCCTTTGAGTTAAAGAATGAGAGCAAACTGGAGTTAGAACAAAAATTTCACTCCAAGGATGCACTATAGGCCCACCTGCACTAATATTATAAGCAGTCGAGCCACTTGAACTAGCTATAATCAAACCATCTCCATAATAAGCATTAAAAAGTTTATTTTCAAAAAAAACTTCTACATTTGCCATTAAAGCATTATCACGAGAAAAAACCGCATCATTAAAAGCAAATTTTTTAATGATTTTATTTTTTTTATACAAGGTAATTTGAAGCATTTTGGCTTTTTCTATTTTAAAATCACTTTTAAAAAAATCTTTAAAAAAACTTTCTAACTCATTAAAAGAAAGAGCTGTTAAAAAACCTAAATTTCCTGCATTTATACCCAAAATAGGCTTTTTAGCTTGATAAACTTGTCTACATAAAGACAAAAGTGTACCATCTCCACCCAGAGAAATCAAAAAATCTAATTCTTGTAAATCTTTTAGATTAATTTTTTCTTGCTCTAGCAACACAAGCTCTATATTTTTTTGCAAAAAAATTGCTCTTAAAAAATCAATTTGCTCATTTAAATTTGTGTTTAACCTACAAAATAAGCCTATTTTTTGAATTTTTTCTATATTTATATTTTTTTTCATAAAAAAATTATAACAAAACTTAGCTAAGCAAAAGAATAAAATACTATAATAACAAAATTGAACAAAATTAAGCTAAGGAAAAATTTTGAGAACTCATTATAATACAGAGCTTAACATACAAAATGTTGGCGAGGAAGTAACATTATGTGGTTGGGTAAATTCTTACCGTGATCATGGAGGTGTAATTTTTATCGATCTTAGAGATCGTAGCGGACTTATACAGTTAGTATGTGATCCTGCAGATAATCAAGAAGCACATAATATAGCTTCATCAGTAAGAAATGAATATGTTTTAATAGCACAAGGTAAAATTCGCCCACGCGGTGAAGGACTTGTAAATCCAAAATTAAAAACCGGAGAAATAGAAGTTGTTATAAATAAACTTACTATTGAAAATGAAAGTGCTGTAATACCTTTTGCTATAGGCGATGAAAGCGTTAATGAAGAATTAAGATTAAAATATAGATTTTTAGATTTAAGAAGCAAAAAACTTTATGATAATTTTGCTCTAAGATCAACTGCTTGTATAGCAGCAAGAAATTCTTTATCAAGCATGGGATTTTTAGAAGTTGAAACCCCTATTTTAACTAAAGCCACTCCAGAAGGTGCAAGGGATTATTTAGTACCATCACGTGTACATCAAGGCGAATTTTATGCCTTACCTCAAAGTCCCCAACTTTTCAAACAACTTTTAATGTGTTCAGGATTTGATAGATATTTTCAAATTGCAAAATGCTTTAGAGATGAAGATTTAAGAGCGGATCGCCAACCTGAATTTACTCAAATAGACATAGAGATGAGTTTTTGCGAGCAAAAAGATATCATAGCTATGGCAGAAAATTTACTTAAAGATATTTTCAAAGCTTGCGGAAAAGAAATTAGCATACCTTTTAGACAAATGAGTTATAAAGAAGCTATGGAAAATTATGGCTCTGATAAACCTGATTTAAGATTTGATATGAAATTTATTGATGTGATTGATATTTTTGCAAAATCAAATAACGAAATTTTTGCAAATATCGCAAAAGATACAAAGAAAAATCGCATTAAAGCCTTAAGAGTTCCAAAAGGCGATACGATTTTTTCTAAACGCCAAATGCAAAGATTTGAAGAATTTGTACGCAAATTTGGAGCAGCAGGACTTGCGTTCATACAAATGAAAGAAGATGGTCCTAAGGGTCCACTTTGCAAATTCTTTAGTGAAGAGGATTTAAACGCTTTAATTCAAAGATGTGAATTAGAAGTTGGAGATGTAGTATTTTTTGGTGCAGGGGCTAAGAAAACCGTGCTTGATTATATGGGTAGATTTAGATTATTCCTTGCTGATGAAATGAAAATTATTGATGAAGATAAATTAGAATTTTTATGGGTTATTGATTTTCCTATGTTTGAACAAAATGATGATGGAAACTATTCTGCAATGCACCATCCATTTACTATGCCAAAAAACATTGATGAGCAAGATTTAGAAGAGATTAATTCTATTGCACATGATGTGGTATTAAATGGTGTAGAATTAGGTGGTGGTAGTATAAGAATTCATAAAAGCCCTATCCAACAAAAAGTCTTTAAGCTTTTAAATATTGATGAAGAAGAGCAAAGAAAGAAATTTGATTTCTTACTTGATGCATTAAGCTTTGGAGCACCGCCACATGGTGGTATAGCAATAGGTCTTGATAGGCTTATCATGCTTTTAACAAAATCTTCAAGCATTAGAGAAGTTATAGCTTTTCCTAAAACACAAAGAGCACAATGTCTTATGACTCAAGCTCCAAGCGAAGTAAGCAATGAACAAATGAGAGAATTAGGTATAAGATTAAGGGAGAATACTAAATGAAACAATTATTTTTAATTATAGGTGCACCAGGTAGTGGTAAAACAACCGATGCAAGCATCATAGCTAAAGATGATGCAAATATTACTCACTATTCTACAGGTGATTTACTAAGAGCAGAAGTGGCTAGTGGAAGCGAGCTTGGAAAGACTATTGATAGTTTTATTTCTAAGGGAAATTTAGTTCCACTAGATGTAGTTGTAAATACTATCATCACTGCTTTAAAAAATGCACCAACTAACACAATACTTATCGATGGTTATCCAAGAAGTGCTGAACAAATGCTTGAGTTTGATAAGGTATTAAAAAACCAAAGTGAAGTAAATTTAAAAGGTGTTATAGAAGTTAAAGTTAGCGAAGAAGTTGCTAGAGAAAGAGTTTTAGGGCGTGCTAGAGGTGCTGATGATAACGAAGAAGTTTTCAATAATAGAATGAAAGTTTACTTAGAACCTTTAGAAGAAATAACAAATTTTTATACTAAAGAAAATATCCACCATGTAATCAATGGTGAAAGAAGTATTGAAGCTATCGTAGCTGATATGAAAAATTTAATCAATGATTTATTAAAATAAAGGATAAAAAATGGATATTAGCAAAATCAAAGTTGGAGAAGTACCAAACAAACTTAATGCGGTTATTGAAATTCCTTATGGTTCAAACATTAAATACGAACTTGACAAAGAAAGCGGAGCCATCATGGTTGATCGTGTAATGTATTCAGCTATGTTTTATCCAGCAAACTATGGTTTTATACCAAATACTCTTGCAGATGATGGCGATCCTATTGATGTTTTAGTATTAAATGAATACCCTATCCAAGCAGGAGCTGTGATTCCTTGTCGTTTAATAGGAGTGTTATTAATGGAAGATGAAAGCGGTATGGATGAAAAATTACTTGCTGTTCCTGTAAGTAAAATTGACCCAAGATATGATAGTATTAAAAGTTTAGATGATTTACCAAAAGCAAGCTTAGATAAAATCAAAAATTTCTTTGAAACATATAAAATGCTTGAACCAAACAAATGGGTAAAAGTAAAAGAATTTGCAGGTATTGAAAAAGCAAGTGAAATTTTAGAAAATTCTATTAAAAATTATAAATAATTAAGTCCTTTTAAGGACTTCACAAAGGATAAAAAATGAAAAGTATTATTGCTTTTAGTATAGCTTTTGTGGTGCTAATAGGCGCTAGTATTGGTTTTTATATGTGGTATTTTGAAGATGATTCAAATACTTATGTATATGATTATAAAAAAAGTAGTTCTTATCAAAGCTACACTCCACCAAGCACTCAATACAATCAAGAAAGAAATAATATAAGTGATAATACTTACTACCAACCACAGCAAACAAACCAAGAGCCTTTAAAAGAAGAAACTCCGGTACAAAACAATCCTATCATAGATGAAAATACAAGTACTCAAGAAGTCGTGCCAACAACCCAAACAAATATAGCTGAAGTTTCCAAAAATGAAACTATCACACCTAAAGTAGTCCAAAAAGAAGAAAAAACTCCAGTTGAAAACAACAAACAAACAAGCGTAAAAAAAGAAAAAACAACAAAATATAAAAATACCATGCAAGAATACATTGCAAAAGGCAAAACTAGCAGATATGAGCCAAGATTGAGTGATGATTTTGTTAAAGTTTATGTATTAGATGGAAAAAGCTTAAGTGATTATAGAATTGATATGTTAAAAGAAATAATTAATCCTATTAAAGTTAATTCCCAAGATTATAATTTAACTATTTTTATCGATATGCTATCAAATGATAATATGAAATTAAGCATATATAACAAAGATATTGTTTTTGCTAAAAATAAGAAAAAATATAATTATGTAGATGTTAAAATTTCTGATTTGAAATTTTTATTTGAAAGAAATGGATATAGCGAATATAGCAATGAAAATTTACTTGAAAAAATCAATCAAAATCTAGCAAGAGAAGATATAATCAAAAAAATCAAAATTCAAGGTTATGCAGACGATAGAGGTAGTACTTTTGCAAACTACATGATAGGATTAAATAGAGCAATGAATGTGGCTAAACATTTCTTTAGCTTTACTGAGGTTATAGAAATAGAATCTTTAGGAAAAGACACCTATCCTACTAAAGATAAATCTGATTCTCAAAGACAAAATAATCGTAAAGTAGAAATTAGTTTTTTATAACTAATTTCTAAAATTCAAAACTTCTTTAACAATTTTAAGCTAACATAACAATTTATTTTCATTCTCAAGGTAGCAATTATGTATGATAAATCACTAGAAAAAGAATATTATAAAATTTGCGAAGAACGCGGATATTTTGAAATCAACGGCAATGAAAAAATTCAAGAAAAAGGCAAAAACTTTTGTATTATGATGCCACCACCTAATGTAACAGGCGTTTTACACATAGGTCATGCTCTAACTTGTACTTTACAAGATATCACAACGCGTTATAAAAGAATGGATGGTTATAAAACCCTTTACCAACCAGGGCTTGATCATGCAGGGATTGCAACACAAAATGTTGTAGAAAAACAACTTTTAGCTCAAGGTATTAAAAAAGAAGAACTTGGTAGAGAGGAATTTATAAAAAAAGTATGGGAGTGGAAAGAACAAAGCGGTGGTACCATAGTTAAGCAAATGCGAATTTTAGGTATCACTCCTGCTTGGAGTCGTTTGCGCTTTACTATGGATGAAGGTTTAGTAAATGCGGTAAAAAAAGCCTTTGTAGATCTTTATGATAAAAAGCTTATTATGCGTGGAAATTACATGGTAAATTGGTGCACCCATGATGGAGCATTAAGTGATATAGAAGTAGAACACAAAGAAAATAAAGGAAAATTATATTATTTAAAATATTTCTTAGAAAATTCTCAAGAATACATCGTAGTAGCTACCACAAGACCAGAAACTTATTTTGGCGATAGTGCTGTGATGGTTAATCCAAACGATGAAAGATTTAAACACTTAATAGGCAAAAATGTCATTTTACCTTTAATAGATAGAAAAATTCCTATTATTGCTGATGAGCATGTAGATATGGAATTTGGTACAGGTTTTGTAAAAGTAACCCCAGCACATGATCATAATGACTACGAAGTAGGCTTAAGACATAAACTGGAATTTATTACTATCTTTGATGAAAAAGGTATTTTAAATGAACATTGCTTGCATTTTAAAGGCTTAGAAAGATTAGAAGCAAGAGATACTATTATAAAAGAATTACAAGAAAAGGGTTTTGTTGAAAAAATAGAAGACTATACTAATCAAGTAGGATATTGCTATCGTTGTAAAAATGTAGTAGAACCTTACATTTCTAAACAATGGTTTGTAAAAAATGAAATCGCAAAAGAAAGTATAGAAAAAGTTAATCTTGGTGGAAGTAAATTCTACCCTGCACATTGGATTAATAGTTTTAATGCTTGGATGAGAGATTTAAAAGATTGGTGTATTTCAAGACAACTTTGGTGGGGTCATCAAATTCCTGTGTATTATTGTGAATGTTCTCATGAATGGGCAAGCGAAGAAACTCCAAGTCAATGTCCAAAATGCCAAAGTACTAATTTCAAACAAGACCCTGATGTTTTAGACACTTGGTTTTCTTCTGGTCTTTGGGCTATGAGTACTTTAGGTTGGGGTAATAAAGACTGGGGCAAAAACACACTTTGGCATGAAGATGATTTAAAAGATTTTTATCCAAATTCTTTATTAATCACCGGCTTTGATATTTTATTTTTCTGGGTTGCAAGAATGATGTTTCAAAGTACTAATGCCTTAGGTGAGCTTCCTTTTAAAGATATATATTTGCATGCTTTGGTTAAAGATGAGCAAGGTAGAAAAATGAGTAAGTCTTTAGACAATGTCATTGATCCTGTGCAAAGTGTGGATGAATACAGTGCTGATATCTTGCGTTTTACTCTTGCTCTTTTAGCTATCCAAGGTAGAGATATAAAATTAAGCAATGACAAACTCATACAAGTTAGAAATTTTACCAACAAGCTTTACAATGCAAGCAAATTTTTACTTTTAAATGAAGAAAAATTTGAAGATTTAAATAAAAGTAAAATTCAAACTAACTTGGCAAAATACATGCTATCTCGTTTTGAAGTATGCGTAAAAGAAACAAGAGAAAATTTAGACAACTACCGTTTTAATGATGCGGCAAATACTTTGTATAGATTTTTCTGGGATGAATTTTGTGATTGGGGGATCGAGCTTAGTAAGGCTGAAAAATCAAGTATAAAAGAACTTGGAAGCATTTTTAAAGAAGCATTAAAGCTTTTAAATCCTTTTATGCCATTTATTAGTGAGTATTTATACCATGAGTTAAGTAAAACTTCTATCCAAACTCATGAGTCTATAATGATTTCAAGATATCCTAAATTTAATTCTAGAGATGAAAAAATAGAAAAATTATTTAATATCATTATAGAAAGTATAGTGAGTTTACGCCGTGCAAAAACCTTAGTAGAACTTGCAAATGCAAAAATTCAAAAAGCTTGTATAAAATTAAACGATGAGAGTTTAATGGCTGAGTTAAAAAATTACACTAATTTTATCTCAACACTTGCAAAATGTGAAAACATCGAATTTATTAGTACAAATTTAGAAAAATCCATCAGAGATGTAAGTGAGAATTTAGAAGTATTTATACCAACTCAAGATCTTGATTTAAGCGGTGTTTTAAATAGGCTTAATAGTCAAAAGACAAAACTTGAAAAAGAATTTAACAAGCTAGATGCTATGATGAAAAATGAAAAATTTATCTCTAATGCACCGGCTGCGGTTGTTGAGCAAAATAAAACTCAACTTGAAAGCATTAAAACTCAACTTGAAAAAATCAATGATGAAATTTCTAATTTAGAAGGCTAATAAGTGATAAAAATACAAAATCTTAAAAAATATTATGGCAAAGAATTAGTTATAAATGATGTTTCTTTAGAAGTTAAAGAAGGAGAAATTTATGCTCTTGTTGGACACAGCGGGGCAGGAAAATCAACTTTGCTAAGATGTATTAATGGTTTGGAAAATTATCAAAGCGGTAGCGTAGAGGTTTTTGGTAAAGAAATAGCTACCTTAAAAGAAAAAGAGTTAAGAGTATTTAGAAAAGATATAGGGATGATTTTTCAGCATTTTGCACTTATGAGCAGAAAAAATGTATTTGAAAACGTGGCTATGCCTTTAGAAATTCATAATTTTGACAAAAGCACAATTCAAAAAAGAGTTAATGAACTTTTAGATCTTGTGGGACTTTTAGCTAAAAGCAAAGCTTATCCAAATGAGCTAAGTGGTGGGCAAAAACAAAGAGTAGCCATAGCTAGAGCCCTTGCTTTAAATCCTAAAATTTTACTAAGCGATGAGGCTACTTCTGCGCTTGATCCAAATACTACAAACAATATTTTAGAGCTTATTGCCAAAATCAATCAAGAATTTAACATCAGTGTAGTATTAGTAACCCATGAAATGGAAGCAGTAAAACAAATAGCACAAAAGGCTGTATTGCTAGAGCATGGACAAATCATAGGTCAAGGGAAAATTGAAGATTTATTTTTAAAGCCAAGTGAAAAAATGCGTGAATTCCTAGGTGAAAGTGATTTTTTACCACAAAATGGAGTCAATGTGCGCTTATATTTTTGTAAAGAAAAAGCAAATCAAAGCATAATCACTCACATGGCTAGAAGTTTAAATATTGATTTTAATATAGTTTGGGGTAAGATAGAAAAACTAAACAACAATGCTTTAGGAAATTTGGTAATCAATATAGAAGCTAAAGATCAAGAAAGAGTTTTAAATTATTTACAAGAAAATGGCGTTATTTGGGAGCTTGTATAATGAACTTAGAAACAATTTTAAGAAATTTTGAAAATATACTTTATCCAGCATTATTGGAAACTCTTTATATGAGTTTTACAGCCACTTTTTTAGCCTTTTTAATTGCACTTATCCCTGCAATTGTACTTACTGTTACTGATAAAGGCGGCTTATGGGAAAATAAAAGTATTTACAGTGTGCTTGATTTTATTATCAATATTTTAAGATCTTTTCCATTTTTAGTGCTCATTGTAGTTTTAAGTCCTTTTACAAAATATCTCATTGGTATTAGTATAGGTACAACTGCTACAATAGTGCCACTTACCATAGGAATTGCACCTTATTTAGCTAAAATGATTGAAAGTGCTTTTAAAGAAATTGATCCTGCTATCATTGAAGCAGCAAGATCTTATGGAGCTAGCAAAGCACAAATCATCTTTAAAGTTATGTTTAGCGAGGCTTTGCCAAGTATTATTAATGGTATTACTTTAATTTTAATTATTGTTATTGGATTTTCCGCTATGGCAGGAACTGTTGGTGGTGGTGGCTTGGGTGATGTGGCTATTCGCTATGGATATGAACGTTTTAGAACTGATATTATGATTCAAACTGTTGTGATTTTAATTGTCTTAGTGCAAATCATACAATTTATAGGAAATATTCTTTATAAAATCACCAAAAGATAAACAATGAAACATAAACTTGGTATTTTGCTAGCAGCAACTAAAAATTCAAGCTTTACCATAGGAACTCTACTCATTAACATCATGGATGTTATGGGTGAGAAGGTAGATGTATTTTATATTTTACATGATGGCTTTAGCTTGAATGATCAAAATATCATGCAAAAAATTGTTAAAAACAAAACAATTAAATTTATTCCTTTTACCCAAGAAGATTTTTTAGCCACTCTTAGTAAAAATCAAAACGATATTGATAATTTATTTTTCTTAAAAAGATGGACGCATATGGCTTTTGCAAGATTTGAAGCTTTTAAGTTTTTAGATGAATGCGAAAGTATTATTTATCTTGATTTTGATGTTTTACTTTTAAAAAGTATAGATGAACTTAGTAAATTAAGAGCTAGAAAATATCATTTTGGTGCAAGATTAGGTAAAACTTTGCTTCTTGAAAGCCTGCCTGCAAAAAAAGAGCATCATCAAAAACGTACGTATTTAACTGGAATTTTAGTCTTTACCGATCTTATACCTAATCCTTTGCAGTGTTATCAATTTATATATAAACATTTAAACGAAAACATTCAAAATTTAAACGATCAAGGATTGTTTACA
Source organism: Campylobacter sp. LMG 17559 (assembly GCF_024723605.1). Lineage (NCBI taxonomy): Bacteria > Pseudomonadati > Campylobacterota > Epsilonproteobacteria > Campylobacterales > Campylobacteraceae > Campylobacter > Campylobacter sp. LMG 17559. Next base: position 38,603 of record NZ_JANQCZ010000010.1, on the reverse strand, counting down.
CTACTGGTGCTAGAACACAAATTTAAAATAAAAGATTTAAAAGATACTTATAATGGAAATATTGATTATAGAACCAATTTATCACAAAAAGCTTCTATAACACATGCTGAAGGTAGTAATAATCGTTTTTGGAATAATGTTTTATGCAATCAAACATGGCCTAAATGGCAAGAGTATTATGAAAAATGGTTAAAACTTGGTGGAAGTAGATATTTAGATGGAATAAAAGCTATTAACACTCAAGCAAAAGCAAGAATAAGATATCATTTATCATACAAACTAGGTTATGCTTTTATAGAATGTACTAAAAATAAGAAAAAAATTCCTTTTTTACCTTTTACTCTACTAAAGATTTACTATAAACACACAAAACTTGCCAAGCAATATCAAAAAGATTTAAAAACAAAACCTTATCTTAAACTTCCACCTTTATCAAGCTATGATGATTATAAAAGCGAAGGTATTAAAAATCAAAATACTTATTCTTATAAAATCGGACAAGCTCTCATTAAGGCTCAAAAAAATTGGCACAAAGGTGGTTATATAAAATTTATAAAAGAACTTAAACATTTTGCCAAAGAATATAAAAACAAACAAAAATAAAACTTTTCTTATCTTATTAATATTTTTATAATATAATCAAGCATTTTAAACTATAAAAAGGAGTTAAAATGAAATTGTTAAAATTGCTCGCTGCAAGCACAATTTTAGGTGCAAGTTTATTTGCTAATGAAGTTATCACTGTAGGTGCAACACCTGTTCCTCATGCTGAAATTTTAGAACAAACTAAAGATTTGCTAAAAAAAGAAGGTTACACATTGGAAATTAAAGAATTTAATGACTATGTTTTGCCAAATCTTAGTACAGATAGTAAAGAACTTGATGCAAATTTTTTCCAACATCAGCCTTATTTAGATGAGTTTAATGCTAATAAAGGTACAAAATTAATTAGCGTTGCAAAAATTCACATCGAACCAATGGCAGTTTATTCTAAAAAATATAAAAACATCCAAGATCTTCCACAAAATGCTACCATAGCTGTACCAAATGATCCGACAAATGAAAGTAGAGCTTTGGATATTATCGCTAGCACCAAGCTCGTTAGTTTTGAAAATGCTGCATTAAAAACTCCACTTGATATTAAAGATAATCCAAAAAATATCAAATTTAAAGAGTTAAAAGCAGCACAACTTCCAAGAGCTTTAGATGATGTTGATTTTGCAGTGATTAATTCAAACTATGCCTTATCAGCAAACTTAAATCCTGTGAAAGATTCTATTTTAATAGAAAGCAAAGAAAGTCCTTACGCAAATATCTTAGTAACCACTCAAGATAATAAAGACAATCCTAAAATCAAGGCTTTAGTAAAGGCTTTGCAAAGTCAAAAAGTAAAAGACTTTATCAATGAAAAATACCAAGGTGCGGTAGTCCCTGCATTTTAAAACAAACCTTGAGTTTTAAAACTCAAGGTTATTTATTTTTAATAAGCTCTGTGGTAATTTTAGCTATTTCTAATTCTTCTTCTGTTGGAACAATTAAAATTTTAATTCTAGAGTCTTTTTTACTAATCTCACCATTTCTAAGCTGTGCATTTTTATCTAAATCTATATCAAATCCTAAATGCGCTAGTCTTTGACAAACTTTTGCTCTAACAATATCATCATTTTCACCTATACCAGCTGTAAAAATCAATGCATCAACTCTAGGCAAAATCGCAAAATAAGAACCGATATATTTACTCAAACGATAACAAAACATATCAAGAGCAAGTCTTGCTTTTTCGTTATTTTGTTCAATTTGAGCTTCAATATCTCTAAAGTCATTAAACCCACAAATTCCATAAACCCCACTTTTTTTATTCATTATAGTGTCTAAATCAGATGGGTTTAAATTTAATTCTTTTGCTAAAAATGGTAATACAGCAGGATCAATATCTCCACATCTGGTTCCCATGATCAAACCTTCTAGCGGTGTAAAGCCCATAGAAGTATCTACACATTTTCCATTTTCTATAGCACAAACACTCGCACCATTTCCAAGATGAGCGCTAATTGCATTAAATTCATTAATATTTTTACCAAATATATGTGCAGCTTGCTTGCTTACATAAGAATGTGATGTACCGTGAAAGCCGTATTTTCTAACTTGGTGTTTTTCATAAAACTCATAAGGTAAAGCATACATATAAGCATAATCAGGCATACTTTGATGAAAAGCTGTGTCAAAAACTGTCACATTAGGAACTTTTGGAGCGGCTTTTATCATAGTTTTAATACCTATTAAATGCGCAGGGTTATGTAAAGGTGCTATGTGAGCAACTCTATCAATTTCTTTTAAAATTTCATCATCTACCAAACAATGCTTGGTTAAATTTGGGCCTCCATGAACTATTCTATGTCCACATCCATCAAGTTCATTTAAATCATGCAAAATTCCACTTTGAGCAAATAATTCATTTACTAATTCAATACCTTGTTCATGATCTTTAATCGCTAATTCTTTTTTGTATTTTTGACCACTTTTTAGATCTTTTAACTCTATTTTAGAGCTTTGCTCGCCTATTTTTTCCACCAAACCAGATGCTAAAGCCTCATCTTTTTCAAAAAGCTTAAATTTAATTGAAGATGAACCTGAATTTAAAACTAATATTTTCATTTTTCTCCTTATTCTTGTGCTTGAATAGCACTTAAAATCACAGTATTAACAATATCTTCTACCAAACATCCTCTACTTAAATCATTAATCGGCTTTTTAAGACCTTGTAAAATCGGACCAATCGCTAAAGAATTTGCCGTTCTTTGAACTGCTTTATAGCAAATATTTGCCGCATTTAAATCAGGAAACACATATACATTTGCTCTTCCTGCTACTTTAGAATTTGGCATTTTACTTTTTGCTGTTAGCATATCATATGCTGCATCAAATTGTATAGGACCTTCTAGCTCAAGTTGAGGATGTTTTTCTTTAGCTATTTTAGTAGCTTCTTTAATTGCATCCACGCTAGCCCCGCTTCCACTATCTCCACTAGAATACGAAAGCAAAGCCACTTTAGGTTCAAGCCCAAAAGCTTTAGCGCTATTTGCGCTCACATAAGCAATTTCAGCAAGTTGCTCAGGAGTTGGATTTGGCATAACAGCACAATCAGCAAAAACCAAAACCTTATCTTCTAAAGACATAAAAAACATACCAGAAACCAAACTTACATCAGGTTTTGTTTTGATAATTTGCAAGGCAGGACGAATAGTTTCAGCAGTAGTTGTACTCGCACCACTTACCATAGCATGCGCTTTTTGAGTATGTACAAGCAAGGTCGCAAAATATGTTTTATCTTGCACTAGCTTTTTAGCTTCTTCTTTACTCATACCTTTACTTTTTCTAGCTTCATACAAAAGCTCTTCAAATTCTTCATTATATTGAGAATTTTTAGGATTTATAATACGTACACCATCGATGTTAATATTTAAACTATTAGCTTTAGCACAAATTTCATTGCTATCGCCTAGCAAAATCAAATCAACAATCTCATTTTGCATTAAAAACTCACTAGCTTTTAATACTCTTTCATCAAAACTTTCAGGCAAAACCACTACTTTTTTATCTGCTTTTGCTTTTTCAAAAAGCTCATAAGAAAATCTTGCCTGAGTTTTATAGGTATATTCTTGTAATAAATCTTGAGTAAAATCTTCATTTTCTTTTAACAAAACAAAGTCGCTAAGCTTTTGACTTAGTAAAAAATTTAACATAGTATGATTTTCATCTTGACTTTTTGCATATAGTGGAGCATTTAGCTCTTTAGCTAAGGCTATATTTAAACTCAAATCTCCCATCAAGCCAAAATCATCTACTCCAACCACTATAACAAAATCATTTTTATTTTTTATTTTTTCAAAATCTTCAATAATTTTTTTAAAAAAATCATTTGAATTTTGAGTAAATTTGCTTTGATAATTATTTTTTTCAAAACTACTAAAAAAATCTAGCTTAAAATTGGTTTTTGAACATATTAAAGCAATTTTTTCTTTATTTTTTTCACAAAAAACAGGAAAATAAAAAGCTATTTTACCTTGAACTTTTTCTAAAGACTGTGTTAAAAATTTCTCATCAACACAATTTAATAAAAACATGGATTTCATTTTTTCCTCTTTTTTAACAAAATAATTGTTTTTTTGTAATATAATAATTTTAAAATTCATCACAATAATATAAGGTTATAAAGCTATGAAATTTAAAAATGTTAATTTTTACTTGTTACCTTTTGTAATGTTTGGTTGTAGTGCCACAGTCGATCCACATATTAACATGAAACCTCCAACTTATGTAGAAGAACTAGCTCCTAAACAAAATCATAACACCCAAAGCAATCCTGGATCGCTATTTGGCAAAGGAGATAATCCTTTATTTTCTGATAAAAAAGCAATGAATGTAAATGATTTAGTTACTGTAGTCATTAGAGAAAATGCTACACAAAACTCGCAAGGCTCTAAAGCTACAAGTAAAAACAATAATGTTAATTTAGGCGGAGGACAAGTAACCACTGGTGCTGGACTTAGCAAAGCTAGAGATTTTATCAATGATTATACAAATATAGGTTATACTACAGCAAGCACTTCACAATATCAAGGCACAGGAAGCCAAACTAGAAGTGAAAATTTCCAAACCACCATTTCTGCTAGAGTGATTAAAGTTTTATCTAATGGAAATTATTTTATAGAAGGAAGTCGTGAGCTTTTAATTAATGGTGAAAAACAAATCATTCAGCTAAGCGGGGTTATAAGGCCTTACGATATTTCTCAAGATAACATGATAGATAGTAAATACATAGCTGATGCAAAAATTCTTTATAAAACTGAAGGCGATATAGATAAATCAACGCGTAAGCCTTGGGGGACAAAATTCATGGAAACCATTTGGCCTTTTTAAGCTAAATGGTTTTACATAAAACTTGGCGCATCATTAGAAAACAAAATCAAATCTCCATTTTGGGTTAATTTTGATAAAGCTTGCACAAGTTGAGATTTTTCTTTTAATACATAAAAATCTAATGTAATATGTTTTTGCAAAATCGCGCTATTAGCTTCTGAAGTAATAATTACAAAATCGAAACATTCATTGATTATCTTACATAATTTTATATTTTCTTCTTCATTAACTTCAACTATACCAGGAGTTACCAAAATTTTTCTTCCTTGATAGCTTTTGCAAAGCTCATAGCTTTGACTCATACCTTTAAAATTTCCATTAAAACCATCATCTATGATAAATTTAGGCTCTTTAGAAATCACTTGCAAACGATGCTCTACTGCTTTTAAATTTGATACACTTTTTATAATATTTTCTATTTTAATTCCTAAATAATGAGCAAGTAAAATACACGCACTAATATTATAAGCATTAAAAGCACCTAATAAATTCGCATGAAAATCATAAATATTATCATCTAATCTTATTTTAAAATCTAAACCTTCTAAACTTGCCCTAACACCACTTAAACAATCATCATAAAATTCATTTTCATATAAAGTGCTTGAGTGTAAAAAGTATTTTTCCAAACGCTTTGATTTTAAAGCTTGTAACTTAGCACTGCGGATATTATCTTGAGTTTTAAAATACTCCAAATGTGCCAAGCCGATCTCACCTACTATGCAAATTTGAGGATTTAAAAACTCTGTAATTTCTAAAATATCATTTTGCTCTCTTGCGCCAGCTTCTACGATATAAATTTCAGTATTATTTTCTAAATTTTCATTGATATCTTTTACTATGCCCATGAAAGTATTAACACTTCTTGGAGTTTTATAACACTTAAACTCATCTTTTAAAAGTTCGTATAAAAAATTTTTTATACTTGTTTTTCCAAAACTTGCAGTAATTAATATAATTTTTAAATTTGGATTATCACAAATTTTTTTATTTGCCTTTTTTATAAATGCATTTTGGTTTATTTTTTCTACTAAAAAGCTTAATAAAAATGCAGCTACTAAAGCTTCCAAACCTATCCAAAAAAATGGCATAAATACTAAAGTAAAAAGCGACAAGAATAAAAAATAACGCTTAATTCTAGCAGTAAAAACTAGCTTTTTATCTAAATTTTTATATAAGTATCCACCATATAACAAAGACAAAGCAAAAACTATAAAATATAAATAAAAATTTCCACTATACAAAGAAAACACAAAAGCAAAATAAGGAATTATTAAAAAATATAAATGCCACAAAGGCTTAGCAAAATGTAAAATTATGCGTGAGAATTTATAAGAATACCATTGCAAAGCTAAAATCAGATAAAATCCAAATAAAAAATTCAAACTTAAAAAAGCTATCATACTAATCATTTTTTAAAAATTCCTCATGTATTTTTTCATTTATAAAATCAGCATGTTTTAAAAAGAAAAAATGATCCCCATCTAATGCAAAAAAATTTCCTTTTTGTACTAAAGAATGAATAATCGCTCCACTTTTTAAAGGCGTAGCCTTATCTTCATTACCCCAAAAAATCAAAATAGGGTTTTTAAGCTTTTGAAATTCATTTTCTAAATTTTCATTAACAACCTTCTTAAAGGTTTCATACATCACTTCACTCATGCCTTGAGCGTCTTTGCTAATAAAAAATTTCCTCCAAAAATCCCCATAAGGAAGATTTTTTAAAATTTTAAACAAGGCTATTTTAAACCTCACTTTAAAGCTTTTTGGCAAAACCACACCTGCACTAGAGAGTAAAATCAAACCTTGAAAATTAGCATTTTGACACATAATAGTCGCAACTTTTCCTCCAAAAGAATGCCCCATTAAATAATCTGCCTTTTGCTCAATTGTAGTTAAAAAGTCTTCTACAACCTTGGCATAAGCATAAGAATCCATAGGTGCATCTATGCTTGAATTTCCAAAACCAGGTAAATCTAAATAAATTTGTTTAAAATCATTCAAAGACTTTTCAAAAGCTTGTTTCATAAGCTCTTTATTAGCACCCCAACCGTGTAAAATAAGAATTGTTTTTTCGCATTTTGGATTGATGATTTCATAGCTTAAATTATAAAAATATCCATTAGAATATACTCTAGTTTTTGCCATTTCTAGCCTTTTTTATCTTTATAAATTTTTTCTAAAAGCATTACAGCTTCATTTAAACGCTCATATTCTTCAAAGCTCAAAAGCACGGCTTCAAATTTATTATTTTTTACTATCACCACTCTACCGTTTTCGCTTTTTTTTGTTTTTTCAAGCATAGTGCTGAAATTTCTTACTACTTCAGTTGCAGTATAAATTTCATCTTTGCTAAAAGTAGCCATGATTATAATTTACCTTTTTGCCCATTAATGCTGTGAATAAAAGCATAATCAATCTTAATTTGCTTTTCTAGCTCTATATTTTTTGCTAAATTATCAACTGTATTAGTAAAATCTTCAAATAAATAATTTGCCAATGATCCTGGATTTGGATTAATCTCATTTAAATAAACCTCATCATCTATCACAAAAAAATCACAGCGAATCAAAGCTCCTTTAAACAAAGGATTATAAATTCTAGTAAAATTATCCTTTAGTTTTTGTTTTAATTCTTCACTAATATTTGCTTCACTCACTTTAGAACTTTCTGAAAAACCTAAATATTTTTGTTCAAAATCTAAAATTTCATTTTTTCTAGGCTCTTCAATGATAGAAAATTCCATTTTTTCACCTATCATACAACCTGCTAAGTTGTATTCTTTAATATTGCTTACAAATTTTTCAACCACAACATCCTCATCAAATTCAAAAGCAACATCTTTAGCATATTTAAGCTCGCTTTCATCTTTAACTATACTTATACCTATGCTACTACCTAATCTTGCAGGCTTTAAAATACAAGGAAAGTCCAAAGATACATTTTGCTCTTTATGCAAATTTAAAACCTTATAATCAAGTGTTTTTACCCCTACACTTTGTGCATAAAGTTTAGTTAAAACCTTATTAAAAGATAAAACACTAGCTTCTATGCGCGGTCCTATGTATTTTATACCATAAAAATCAAGCAAAGCAGCTATTTTGCCATCCTCACCATCTTTTCCATGTACGATATTTACCGCTACATCAATGTCAAGTTTTTTCTCACCTAACATGGTTTTTATAAAAAACCCACCCTGCTTTAACATCAAGGCTTTTTCTTTTTTATAAGCACCACTACTAAAAGTTTTTGCATTCATTTTTTCTTCATCTATAAGAAAAAATTCCTTATTTTTATCACAAAATATAAATTTTTTTTGCGCTTTGAGTACTTTTTTTAATACCACAGCACTCACAATGCTAATTTCATGCTCATAAGAATTTGCACCAAAAATTACACCATATATCATTATATTTTTCCTTTTATTATGCTAATTTTTTCAAAGCCTCTTTAATAAGCTCACTAGTATTTTTACTCTCACAAGTTCTTAAAACCTTTAAAATATTTTCTTGTTTAAAACCAAGTGAAAGTAAAGCTGCCAAAGCTTGCGCTTGGTCTTGATTGGAATTTTCTATATTGATTTTTGCATCACTTAACTCAGCTATAATTCTTTTTGCACTCTTTGGACCAATACCAGGAACCTTTTTAAATACACTCTCATCACCACTTTGCAAAGCTGCATAAAAAGTATTAGTATCTAAGCTTGAGCAAAGCGCCATAGCAGTAGTTGCTCCTATACCACTAATTTTGATTAATAATTCAAACATTCTTTGCTCATTAATATCTAAAAATCCATATAATTTATGAGAGTCTTCTTTGATAATTTGTGTGATTAAAAACTCAACCTTTTGATCTTTTTCAAAATTACTTGAGCAAAAAAGCGACACATAAACACCATAACTTACCCCACTTGAAGTTTTTAAAACAACAAAAGTAGGTTCTTTTTTACTCACTATTCCTTCAATTGCCACTATCATTTAGCTTATTCCTTGTAATTACTAATAGAGCGAATTTCATAAACACTCATCCCATTTTCAGTATCTATTTTTTCAAGCTCAAAACATTGAATTTTTTCTTCACTATGAGGATGATAGCTTAATTCTTTCCTAGGATTTAATAAAACAAATTTAACCTCGTTTAAATCCATCCATTTTCCACTTTTATTAATAATTTTTGATTTTAAAAGTTCATCTTGAATTTTTTTAAGCTTTTCTATATTTGCTTTTTCTTCTTCTTTTAAGGTTTCTATTTTATTAGCTAAAATATTTAAATTTTCAATCTTTTGATTAAAATCTTTAATAGTAATCTTATAAGCTTGTGGTATAGCTCTTTTTGCACTCATTAATTCTTTTGCCTTTTGCTGTAAAATTCTCACAGAATCTTTACTCACATGGATAGTATGCTTGATTTCTTCAATTTCTTTGACTAAATTTTCTTGTTCTTTTTTTAACTCTTCAATATGCAAAAGTATCTCTTCTCCACTTTTTTCTTTATCAAAAGCTTTGAGATCTTGAATTACAAGTTTATTGCCACTTCCTTGAACTTTTTCAACATGAATCAAGCTTTTAGCAATACACAAACAATTACCACCAAGCTCTTGTATGTAAATTTCATCCGCAATAATCTCTCCGCCCACAGCCTTTTTAATATTTACTTTTTTAGCCTTGATAGAACCATTTTCTAAAGTTTCAGCAAAAACCTCCTCGGCCTCACAATATCCTCTTAAGATATTAACCTCAACCTTTTGCCCTATAATAGTGCTTTTATGATGCATATTACCTTTAAGAATTACCTTTTTACCTCTTAAAACAGAATCTTGAGCCATATTACCAGTAACTTCTAACTCCTGAGCCTCAACAGTAATCCTAGGGCCTATTGCATCTTCTAAACTATTTGTATTTTTAATCACAATGATAACTTGTTTATCAAAACCCGCCCAAATAGAACCCGTACTTTTAAAATCAACCTTGTTAAACTCTAAATAATTTTCTATCTCATAAATAGATTTTTTTTGGATAATAAAGCCATCTTTTTTGGCAATATATTTTATACTTTCATCATCTTCTTTAACTTCAAAATTATCCGAACAAATAACTTTTTCTTTGTTTGTTTTTGGTGGGAGAGCTTTTAAAATTTTAAATCTTAAATCTTTACCGTCACTGCCCTCTTTTGGTTTAATCCTCTCAATAGCCACCTCATCTTTTCCTATAGGTGCTACATAATTTCTATTCATCACATCATTGTGTTTTTTTAAATTTTCTAGATAATGATATTGAATTTCTTCATTTGTAGGCTCTTGTGGATTAACTCCCTTACATACTTCAAATTCAACTTCAAAATCAAATTTTTGCTTTTCTTTAACTTTAGTATTAAAATCAATAATTTGCTTTTTAAAATCAAAAATTCTAAATCCAAGCAAATATTTTTCTTTTATCATCGCTTTATAAATAGCCTCTAAAAGCTCTAGTGCTAATTTATCATGAAAAGTAATAGCTTCACTAGCTCTAACACTAGCTTTTAATAAAGTGCAAAGTTCATTAACATGTAAACTAATCTCAAAAGCTGGAGAGCGTGCAAATTTTTTAAAATAAATTTCTATTTTATACTCTTGCTCTATATTTAAATCATGAATTAAAAATTTTTCATCTTCTTCAAAAATTTTTAATTCTTTTTCATTAACTTTTATCCATTCTTGATTATCATAAGTATAAGAAGTACTAAAACTTAACAATCTAAAATCAAGTTCATCAACTTCGCATTTATTTTCAGAAGCAAATATCAAAAGCTCTTTATAAGGGTCTTTAGTATATAAAATTTTCTTCTCTTCCATAGCTTAAGCTTCCTTATTGTGTATAAAATTTTGATTTTAGCAAAAATAAAATCAAAATTTAGTTAAAATTATTGCTATTAAAAAATTTTATAATACTCAAACTAATGTTTAAAGAATGAAAATTAATGAGAAAAAATATTATTTTTAAAAATTTCATCATCAATGCCTTAGGAATTTTATTTTCTAGGATTATGGGCGTTTTAAGAGATATTGTTTTAGCTTTATATTTAGGGGCTGGAATTTATAGTGATATTTTCTTTGTAGCTTTAAAAATGCCTGCTTTTTTTAGAAGAATTTTCGCTGAAGGAGCCTTTGGACAAGCCTTTTTACCAAGTTTTTTAAAAGCGAGTAAAAAAGGTGCTTTTTGTATAAATGTCTTATTGCAATTTAGTATTATTGTTTTTTTAACCTGTGTTTTAGTGAGTTTTTTTGCTGAATTTTTTACAAAAATTTTTGCCTTTGGTTTTAATAAAGAAACGATTATTCTAGCCGCACCTTTAGTTTCTATTAATTTTTGGTATTTATTTTTTATCTTTTTAGTAACTTTTTTAGGCTCTTTGTTAAATTATAAACAAAATTTTTTCATCACTTCTTTTTCTACTTCATTTTTTAATCTTTTTGTTGTGATTGCAGGATTTTTTGTCACTCAAGATAAACCTTTAGAAGCTTTGTATTATTTTTCGTATGCGACTGTTTTAAGTGGTCTAGCTCAACTTATATGGCATATTTTTGCTTTAAAAAACACTAGAATTTTAAAAAGTATGTATTTAAGTATAAAACTTAAAAAAACAAAGACTAATTTAGATAAGTTCCACTCTACATTTACTCATGGACTTTTAGGCTCTTCGGCAAATCAAATTAGTTCTTTATTAGATACCACTATAGCTAGTTTTTTAATGGCTGGAAGTATTTCGTATTTGTATTATTCTAACAGAGTTTTTCAGCTTCCTTTAGCTCTTTTTGCAATCGCTCTAAGTCAAGTAAGTTTTCCCAAAATACTAAGACATTTAAAAGCAAATGAAGAACAAAAAGCCTTGGCTTTTATGCAAAAAGCTTTTGAGTATTTAAGCGTGCTTTTGATTTTAGCTAGTATAGTTGGGATTATTTTAGCTAAAGAAATTGTGGAGTTTTTGTTTCAAAGAGGAAATTTTAATCAAGAAGATACAAAAATCACTGCATTTTTATTACAAGCTTATCTTTTGGGGCTTTTGCCTTTTGGCTTGCAAAAACTTTTTTCTTTATGGCTTTATGCTAAATTTAAACAAAAAATAGCCGCTATAATAGCCTTTAAAACACTTTTTATATCAGCATTTTTTAGCATAGTGATTATTTTACTTATTAAAGAAGAAGCTTATAAGAGCTTAGGTATTGCACTAGCTTCATCTATTAGTGCTTTTTATTTATTATATGCTAATATAAAAGAATTTGGCTTTAAAAATCTTTGGGGTATTTTTAGGGTTAAATTTTGGCTTATCAGCATAGTATTTTTAAGCTTATTTGCTTTAGGCTTATTTGAAATTAAAGATATTTTAATACAATTTTTAATTGGAATTTATCATTTTTTTAAAGGTTTGTTTTAATGATTTTTTTTGATAGTGTTTTAAAGAAAAAATGCGAATTTATCCCACATGAGGCAAAAAAAGCAAATATTTATTTATGCGGGCCTACTGTATATGATGATGCGCATTTAGGACATGCAAGAAGTAGTGTGTGTTTTGATTTTTTAAGAAGAGTTTTGATAGCAAATGATTATGAAGTAGTTTTTGCTAGAAATTACACTGATATTGATGATAAAATCTTAAAAAAAATGCAAGAAAGTGGTAAAAGCTTAGAAGAAATTACAAATTTTTATATTAAAAGATATGAAGAAGATATGCAAGCGCTTAATATCTTAGAACCTGATTTTAAACCAAAGGCTACAACTTATATTGAGCAAATGATTACTTATATAGAAAAGCTTTTAGAATTAAACTTAGCTTATAAACTTGAAGATGGGATTTATTTTGATACCAGCAAAGATGATAAATACTTTTATATCTCTAAAAGAAATTTAGAAGACAATCAATCACGCCTTGAAGAAAGCGTGGCTAAAAAAAACGATAGCGATTTTGTTTTATGGAAATTTGATGAAAAATTTTATCCTGCAAGTTTTGGCAAAGGAAGACCAGGTTGGCACACAGAATGCGTTGTAATGATAGAAAGTATTTTTAAAGATAAACTTGATATTCATGCAGGGGGTATAGATTTGCTTTTTCCTCATCATGAAAACGAAGCTTGTCAGTGTCGTTGTAAAAACAATCATGAATTAGCTAATTTTTGGTTGCATAATGGCTTTGTACAAATTAATAGTGAAAAAATGAGTAAAAGCTTGGGAAATAGCTTTTTTCTAAAAGATTCTTTAAAACTTTTTAGTGGAGAGGTTTTGAGATTTTATCTTTTAAGTGTGCATTATAGAGCGCATTTTAACTATGCTTTAGAAGACTTACAAGCTGCTAAAAAAAGGCTTGATAAATTTTATCGCTTAAAAAAACGCTTAAACATAAATGCTTTTATAGATGAAAAAACTACCATAGAAAGTGAAGTAGCTAAAAATATCTTAGAAGTTTTAAATGATGATCTAAATGCCTCTAAAGCCTTAGCTTTACTTGATGAGTTTATCAATGAAAGTAATATTTACTTAGATCAAAACCCAAAAGATAAAACTTATAAAATACAATTAGAAAAAACCTTAAAAGAACTTTCTTTTATTTTTGGTATAGGTTTTATAGATACTATAAAATATTTTCAATTTGGCATTAGTGAAGAAAAATGTCAAGAAATAGAAGAAAAAATCACTCTGCGCAACAAGGCAAAGCAAGAAAAAAACTATGCCTTAGCAGATCAAATTCGCGATGATTTAGCCAAAGAGAATATTCTTTTAATGGATACACCAAATGGTGTGGTATGGGAGAAAAATGGATAAAAATTACAAAGAAATGAAGCTTAAAGAAGTTTTTACTCGCTTTAAGCCTTATTATAAAGATTATTGGTTTTATTTTGTTTTAGCTATTATAGGTATGCTTTTAACCAGTGGTGGCACAGCAGCTAGTGCATACATCATAGAGCCTATTTTAAATAAAATTTTTATAGAAAAAAATGCTCAATTGCTTTATTATATGCCTTTGCTTGTTATTTTAATTTATGCTTTAAAAAATCTTGGTGCTTATATGCAAGTTTATTATATATCTTATGTTGGAACAGATATTTTAAGAAGATTAAGAGAATTAGTCCTTGGCAATCTTTTGCGCTTAGATATGAGTTTTTTTCATAAATACAGAAGTGGGGAATTAATCAGTAGGTGTACTTCTGATATTGGAGCTTTGCAAAATATAGTTTCTACTATAATACCTGAAATTTTAAGAGAAAGTTTAACTGCCATTGGGCTTTTAAGTGTGGTGATTTATCAAAGTCCAAAACTTGCTTTTTTTGCTTTAGTAATTTTACCTTTAGCAATTTACCCTCTTGCTATTTTTGCTAAAAAAATCAAAAAAATAGGACGCAATACCCAAGAAAAAAATTCTGATCTTACTTCAAGATTAAGCGAAATCTTTTCTAATATAGAACTTATTAAAGCTTCTAATGCAAGTAAAAATGAAATGCAAAAATTCAGCCAAACCAATAGTGAAGTTTGCAAGCTTTCCTTAAAAGGCATTAGAATCGAAGCTTTGAGTAGCCCTTTAATGGAATCTATGGGTTCAATTGGCTTTGCAATAGTAATTATAATAGGTGGTAAAGAAGTAATTGATGGAAGTTTAAGCATAGGATCTTTTTTTAGCTTTACTACAGCTTTATTTATGGCTTATACTCCTATTAAAAGACTTTCTTCACTTTATACAAGATTACAAAATGCAGTAGCAGCAAGTGAGAGAACTTTCTATCTAACTGATTTAGAACCGCAAATTAAAGGTGGCGATGAAAAACTTACAGAAAATATCCAAAATATCCATTTTAAAAATGTCTCTTTAAGCTATCAAAAAGATAAAATGGTATTAAAAGATGTAAATTTTTCTTTTAACAAAGGAGAAATTCTAGCCTTAGTTGGATCAAGTGGCGGAGGAAAGTCTTCTATTATCAATCTTTTAATGTATTTTTTTGAAAAAGATAGTGGTGAAATTTTAATCAATCAAAAAGATATTAGTTCTTTTGATATTGTTAGCTTAAGAGAGAATATCTCTTTAGTAACTCAAAATATTTATATATTTAATGACACTATAGCTCAAAATATTGCTTATGCTAAAGAATACGATGAAGCACGTGTGATAGAAGTTTTAAAACAAGCTAATGCTTATGATTTTGTTCAAGAGCTTGGCGGTATACATACTGAATTAAAAGAACATGGGAAAAATCTCTCCGGCGGACAAAAACAACGTATTGCTATAGCAAGGGCTTTATATAAAAATCCTCAAATTTTAATTTTTGATGAAGCAACTTCAGCACTTGATAATGAAAGTGAAAAAGCCATAGTAAAAACTATAGAAAGCTTAAAAAAAGATCGCTTAATACTCATCATCGCTCATAGACTTAGCACTATAGAAAATGCTGATAAAATTGCTGTACTTGATAAAGGAAAAATAGCTTCTATAGGAAATGATGCTTATTTAATGCAACATTGTGAAATTTATCAAAAATTAAAACAAAAAGTACAAAAAACTGACAAAGATAAAGAAAATGAAAACTAAGAATTATCATTTTTTTAGTACAATATGCTATTTTGTAAAAAAGGAAAAATATGACCTATGAAAGCTTAAAACCTTTAATATATAAATTAGATCCAGAAAATGCTCATGCTTTGGCTGAATTTAGCATGCGAACACTAGATTGTATATTTCCTGGAGGGTTTAGTTTTTTTGCAAAAGATTGTGTGATAAATGATGAAATTTTAAATCAAGAAATTTTTAATTTAAATTTTTATAACCCTGTGGGCTTAGCAGGTGGCTTTGATAAAAATGCCACGATGATAAGACCGCTAAGTGCTTTAGGTTTTGGCTTTTTAGAATATGGAACTTTCACCCCAAAACCTCAAAATGGTAATGAAAAACCTAGACTTTTTAGACTTGTTGAGCAAGAAAGTATTCAAAATGCTATGGGTTTTAATAATAAAGGTAAAGACGCCATTGCAAAAGAAGTAAAAAAAGTCTATCCTTTTAGCATACCTTTAGTAGCAAATATAGGTAAAAACAAAATCACCCCGAATGAAGAAGCTATTAATGATTATATTATTTTATTAAAAGAATTTAAAGATTTATGTGATTTATTTGTGGTTAATATATCCTCTCCAAATACCAAAAATTTAAGAGATTTACAAAGTGAGGAATTTGTAAGTACTTTATTTAACCAAGCAAAAGAAATCACAAATAAACCTGTGATTTTAAAAATTGCTCCAGATATGAATATAGACAGCGCAATTTCACTTTGTAAAAGCGCTATTAGTGCAAAAGCTGATGGTATTATCATGGCAAATACTAGTATAGATTATTCTTTGATTGACAATGCAAGAACTTTTGGTGGAATTAGTGGTAGATTAATCACCCAAAAAAGTGCGACATTTTTTAAAGAAGTAGCTAAAGAAATTTATCAAGATACTATTTTAATAGCAAGTGGCGGTATAGATAGTGCTGAACTTGCTTATGAGCGCATTAAAAATGGGGCTAGTTTGGTTCAAATTTATACAGCTATGATTTTTAAAGGACCAAGCATTGTTAAAAATATCAATCAAGGTTTAATTGAACTTTTAAAACAAGATGGTTTTAATCATATTAGTCAAGCTATAGGAGTTAATTTTAAATGATTAATTATAAAAAAATCACCCTTGAAAATGAACTTGAAATTTATACTTTACCTGTAAATAAAAAAAGCGGGGTTATAAGTGTAGATATTTTTTATAAAGTTGGCTCAAGAAATGAAAAAATGGGGAAAAGTGGCATAGCCCATATGCTTGAACATTTAAATTTTAAAAGTACAAAAAATTTAAAAGCAGGTGAATTTGATGAAATAGTCAAAGGTTTTGGCGGAGTGGATAATGCAAGCACGGGTTTTGACTATACGCATTATTTTATAAAATGCTCTAGTGAAAATTTAGATAAGTCTTTATGGCTTTTTGCTGAATTAATGCGTAATTTAAATTTAAAAGATGATGAGTTTCAGCCTGAAAGAAATGTAGTTTTAGAAGAAAGGCGTTGGAGGACTGATAATAATCCTTTGGGATATTTGTATTTTAGATTATACAATCATGCCTTTTTACACCATCCATATCACTGGACCCCGATAGGCTTTTTTAAAGATATACAAAATTGGAAAATAGAAGATATACAAGATTTTCATCAAACTTTTTATCAACCTAAAAATGCTATTTTGCTTGTGAGTGGTGATATTAATGAAGATGAAGTATTTACTTTAGCTAAAAAGTATTTTCAAGATATAAAAAATACCAAAGAAATCCCTATAGTTCATGAAAAAGAACCTGAGCAAGATGGTGCTAAACGTGTGATCTTGCATAAAGAAAGCGATACACAATTACTAGCACTTGCGTATAAAATTCCTGCATTTAATCATGAGGATATGCCAAAACTTTGTGCATTAAGCGAACTTTTGGGAAATGGAAAAAGTTCTTTAATAAGCGAAATTTTAATTGATAAATTAGAACTTATCAATGAATTTTATGCTTATGCAAGCGAAAATATAGATGAGAATTTATTTATATTTATTTGTGTTTGCAATGAAGGTATAAAAGCAGAAGATGTTGAAAAAGAGCTTTTAAAAATTCTTGAAGATGTAAAAAATGCTAAATTTGATGATACTATCATGGAAAAAATTAAAAATACTGTAAAAAGTGATTTTATTTTTTCACTAAGCAATGCAAGTAGCGTTGCAAATATTTATGGCTCTTATCTTGCTAAAGGCGATTTAAAACCTTTACTTGATTATGAAAAAAATATAGAAAATCTAAGCAAAGATGACTTAATTCATTGTGCTAGAAAATATTTCAATGAAAACAAATCTACTACAATAATCTTAAAAAGGGGTGAAAATGGACAATAAAATCATCATAGGAGCAATGACAGCTTTAATAACTCCATTTAAAAATGGAAAATTAGATGAACAAACTTACCACAAACTCATCAAAAGACAAATAGCAAATGGGATTGATGCAGTAGTGCCTGTTGGAACAACTGGAGAAAGTGCCACCTTAACCCATGAAGAACATAGAATTTGTATAGAAATAGCATTAGATGCTTGCAAGGGAAGTTCTTGTAAGGTTTTAGCAGGAGCAGGAAGCAATGCTACCCATGAGGCTGTAAGTTTGGCTAAATTTGCACAAGAGCATGGAGCTGATGGAATTTTAAGCGTTACTCCATATTATAACAAACCCACACAAGAAGGTTTGTATTTACACTACAAAGAAATAGCAAAAAGCATAGATATACCCGTACTTTTATATAACGTGCCAGGAAGAACAGGTTGTGAGCTTCAAACAGAAACCATTATAAGATTGTTTAGAGATTGTGAAAATATTTATGGAGTAAAAGAAGCTAGTGGAAGTATTGATAAATGCGTTGATTTACTAGCACATGAGCCTAGAATGATGCTTTTAAGTGGTGAAGATGCAATTAATTATCCTATACTTTCAAATGGCGGTAAAGGTGTGATTTCAGTTACTTCAAATTTACTTCCTGATATGATTTCAAAATTAACTCATCTAGCTTTAGAAGAAAAATATATTGAAGCTAAAAAAATTAATGATGAGTTGTATAATATCAATAAAATTTTATTTTGCGAAAGCAATCCTATACCTATTAAAGCAGCAATGTATATAGCAGGTTTAACTCCTACTTTAGAATATCGTTTGCCACTTTGTAAACCTAGTGATTGCAATTTAGCAAAAATAGAAGCGATTATGAAAAACTATAATATCAAAGGATTTTAATGGATACTTTTTTTCAAAATAAAACTTTAGTAATTAGCGGTGGAACAAGAGGGATCGGTAAAGCTATTGTATATGAGTTTGCAAAAGCAGGAGCTAATGTAGCTTTTACTTATAATTCTAATGCAGATTTAGCTCAAGAAATTGTAAAAGATTTAGAAAATAATTATAAAATCAAAGCAAAAGCTTATGAGTTTAACATACTTGAACCAGAAACTTACAAAGACTTATTTGAAAAAATCGATCAAGATTTTAACAGAATAGATTTTTTCATCTCTAATGCTATTATCTCAGGTCGTGCCGTTGTAGGTGGATATACTAAATTTATGAAATTAAAACCTCGTGGAATAAATAATATTTTCACAGCAACTGTAAATGCTTTTGTTGTTGGAGCACAAGAAGCAGCAAAAAGAATGGAAAAAATTGGTGGAGGTAGCATATTATCTATTTCTTCAACAGGAAATTTAGTACATATTGAAAACTATGCAGGACACGGTACAGCAAAAGCAGCAGTTGAGGCTATGGCAAGATATGCTGCAACCGAACTTGGTTCTAAAAACATCCGTGTAAACGTAGTAAGTGGCGGGCCAATTGACACTGATGCGCTTAAAGCATTTACAAATTATGAAGAAGTTAAAAATGCAACTATTAATCTTAGTCCGCTAAACCGTATTGGACAACCTCAAGATTTAGCAGGAGCATGTTTATTTTTATGTTCTGATAAAGCAAATTGGATCACAGGACATACCTTAATCGTAGATGGTGGTACCACTTTTAAATGATTCATTACCCCATTTTGGGGTATTTTCTTCAAACATAAGGATTAATAAATAATGAATTTACCCAATATCTTAGCATTTATAAGGATATTATTAGCTCCACTTTTGTTTTTTTTGCTTATTAATGATTTTGAAAATATTCATCCTAGTTGGGTAAATTATTTTACTTGTGTTGTTTTTGGTATAGCCGCCTTGACTGATTTTTTTGATGGTTATATTGCAAGAACTTGGAATCAAACTACAAAACTTGGAGCTATTATAGATCCACTAGCAGATAAAATGCTTGTTTTGGCTGCTTTTTTAGGATTATTACTCACCCAAAAAGCCGATCCTTGGATGATTTATATTATTCTAGTAAGAGAATTTTTTATAACCGGTTTTAGAGTGGTGATGGTGAGTGAAAAATTTGATGTAAGTGCTTCTTTTGCAGGAAAAATAAAAACAACCTTTCAAATGATAGCTATTATATTTTTAATCATGCAATGGCCTTTTGCTAATACATTGTTGTTTATTGCCTTAGTACTTACACTTTATTCAGCTTTTGAATACATACTAGCTTATACAAAACATTTAAAAAAGGTATAATTTGAAATCATATTTATTTTTATTTATTATCTTAGCCATTGGCTTTAAATTTTATTCTTTTAGCTTTTTAATAACGCTTTTGGTTATATCTTTTTTAATTTTTTTTCACGAGTTAGGACATTTTTTAGCCGCAAAACATATGAAAGTAGATGTAGAAATTTTTAGTATAGGCTTTGGAAGAGCTGTTTTTAAAAAAACTTACAAAAACATAGAATATCGCTTATCTGCTCTACCTTTTGGTGGTTATGTTAAACTCAAAGGACAAGATGATTTAAATCCTAGCGAAAAAAATTACGAACCAAATAGCTATAATACTCTAAGTCCTCTAGCTAGAATTTACATACTTTTCGCAGGACCATTTTTTAATTTCTTTTTAGCATTTTTACTTTATATAGCCATAGGTTTTTTAGGAGTTCAAAAACTTGCACCTGTTATTGGCAATATAGCGCCAAACTCAGCTGCGCAAAAAGCAAATTTACAAATTGGAGATAAAATCCTAGCTATAGATGGAGTTAAAATTCAAAGCTTTGAAGAAATCGGTAAACTTGTGCATATAAAACCAACCTTACTTAGTATAGAACGCGATGGTAAACTCATCAACATCACCCTAACCCCGCAAATTGATCAAGGTTATAATGAGTTTTATCAAAAAGTTCAAAAACCACTAATTGGCATAGCACCTAAGGGTGAGTTTGTTACTATTTATCATCCAGGAATTAATAGTTTAAAATATGCTTATGAAGAAAGCATAGAAGCTTCTTTGCTTATTTTTAAAGGCCTTGCTAAAATCATCAGCGGGGAGTTAGACGCTAAAAACATGGGTGGAATCATCACTATGGTAGATATAACCTCCAAAGCAGCAAATACTAGCATAGTGGTTTTATTTTTAATCACTGCTTTAATTTCTATCAACCTTGGAGTATTAAATTTACTTCCTATCCCAGCGCTAGATGGAGGACATATACTTTTTAACCTTTATGAGCTAATATTTAAAAAAGAAGTACCAAAAGTATGTTTTGAATATCTTAGTTATTTTGGCATGGCTTTGCTTTTAAGTTTAATGGTATTTGTAACTTATAATGATATTACTCGTTTTATGAGTAATTAATAAGTCCTAGTAGCAAAATCATAGCGATTAAATTCACCTATATTGTTTTTACGGTAAAAACTATTATAAAATTGCTTACTTAAACTTTGCTCATAATTTAGTCTAAATCTTACCCACATTGCTGTTTGATCTTTGGCGCTAGTTTTTTCATCTTGATAATTAAGTGATAAATCTAAAATAGAAATTGGAGAATAAGTAATGTTATATTGATTTTGTAATTCTTTTATATTAGAATTTACATTTAAAACATTCAAATAAGGCAAATCAAACATCAAACCAAGCTCTGTGCTATCTTCACTATCATTTTCCTTTATATTATAGTGATTAGCATATGCTTTAAAATAATGACTAAATTGAAATTCAGCACCAAAACTATTTTTTTCATAAGCTTCTTTATACTGATCATTAAAATAATTAAAACCTAAATTAAACTCATCAAATTCATAACGATTAATAAGTCCTAAAGAATAAGCTTGTTCTAATTGCCCTATTCTTGCTTGTTTTTCTAAAAGCAAAGTAGCATTTTCATAATCTAGTATTGAATTAATATTTTTTATATTTACATTTAAAGCATCATAGTCTAAATTAGCCTCTGTCTTATCTTTAGAGCTTAAATTTAAAACTTGACCTAAAGAATTACTAGCAAAAGAACTAAGATCTGTACTTTGAGTTTGGTACTCTTGTGGTTTTTGAAAAAATACTTGCTTAGAAACAGTGTTTGACTTTTGATATTTGCTAATATTAGCCTCACCCTCACCTAAGCTTTCTTCTAAATTTAAAGCAAATGCATTTATGCATATACAGCTTAAAAAAATGTATTTTTTCACTCAACCTCTAATGTATTATTTTATAAAGATACAAAATTTCACATTTATTATGAAATATTGCTAACTCTATATTTATAATAGCATTATATTTTTACAATATAGCTAATAGCATTTCAGACAAAAAACTACTTATTATAAAATTTTTCCCTTTTTTAACATTCTGATTAAAAATCTTGCAGGATGAGTAGCATGTAAAAAATCTTTTTCTATTTTTGGTTCATCAAAAATTAATGCACTAAGCATTCTAGCTCCAATAATAGCACTAGCAAAAGCCCTAGATCCATGAGCAATAGAAAAATATAAAGGAATGAAATCATTTGGTACTACTTGACTTTTATTTTTATGCCATAAAAGCGCCTTATAACTTTGCATATAAAAATTTTCATCATAGGCTTGACCTATTATGGCAAATCTATCACTAGAATATGATCTAAATCCTACTTTTCCACCCATAATTTCTAAATTTTCAACATGCAAAAAATCTTTTATATTCTCAATATTTTGCAAATCATCTTTTTTAGAAAGCGTTGTATCTTGATTAAATCTATCATAACTTGCACCAATAAGTTGCAAATTTAATTCTTCATTGATAGGACAAATATAGCCTTTTGAAGATAAAGCATGAGAATTTTTTAAAAATGGTTTTAAATGAGTACATTGACCTCTAACACTGCTTAATTTCATATGTTTATACTCTAAAAAATTCTTAACATCAGCACCTTGAGCATAAATTAACACATCATAATCTTTTAATGTTTTTTGATTATTAAATTGCAAAGAAAACTTTTCATTTTCATAAGAATAATCTTTAAATTCATGCTCAAAAAATACCCTAGCCTTACTTTTTTGCAAAAGCATTTTAACAAGCTCTTGGGGCTTTATACATGCTCCATCTTTTAAAAAGGCTTGATTGTTAATAATTTCAAATAAAACATTATCTTTTTGACTATCAAAACGCTCTTGCATAAGTTCATTATGAGCAAATTCATAAACCCCTTGTGGAATTAAATCTAAAATTTGTCTATAAAATCTACTTGCTTCTAAAAAAGCATATTGTGAAAACTCACCCAATAAAACATCAGGTTTTAAAATCAAAGAGCTTAAAATTCCATTGATATTTCCAGAAGCACCTTTTCCTAATGAATTTTCTTTTTCAAAAACATCTACTTGAACATTTCTTAAAGAAAGCTCATAAGCTATACTAGCTCCAGTTATACCTGCTCCGATGATGGCTATTTTTTGTATCTCTTTTTTTAAACTTGGAGTGTTAAAATAAGCAAATTTATCTTCAAACTCAAGGCCATTAAAAATAGCCTGTATCATTTCCCTTTTTCTAAAACCTTTGATTTTTTGTACTTGAAAATTATTATTAATTAAAGCTTTTTTTAAAATGCTTGCAGAGGAAAAGGTTAAAACCTTGGCATTTATTTTTGAATTTTTGGCAACTTTGTTTATAATATCCTCATCAAACATCTCTTGATTTTTAGCAGGAGCAAAACCATCTAAATACCAAACATCAGCTTTAAAGTCTAAATTTTGCAACTTTTCTTTAGCATCGCCAAATACCAAATCTAAAAAACAATCTTGAAAATAAAATCTATAAACTCCATCTTTACATGGGGGATAAAATTTTAAAAACTGCTCTAAAAGCTCTTTAAATTCCCCATAAAAACCAAGATTTTTATAAATTTCTCTTAATGTTTCTTTTTCTATATAAAAATTTTCAAAACTAAGATAAAATAGTCTTTGATTTTCTTTTTTTTCTTTTATAAAACGCTTTAAAGTGAGGAAAAAATTTAAACCTATACCAAAACCAAGCTCTGCAATGATAGTTTGTTTTGTTTGAAATTCAAAAACATTAGTGTAGATAAATTCACTCTCGCTTAAACCATCGCTAGAATTAAAATAATAATCATCAAAATCTAAAGAAAAAGGTGCATTGTTTTTAATGATAATATTTGCTTTTTTCATTGATTTTTATAAAAATAACTCTCTATGCCATTAGCAATACCAATAGCTAATAATTCTTGGAAATTTTTATTTGTTAATCTATTTCTTTCACTAGGATGACTAATATAACCTGTCTCAATCAATATAGCAGGCATTTGCGCACCCACTAAAACCCAAAAAGGAGCTTCTCTAACCCCACCATCCACAACTTTATATTTTTTTCTTACATTACTTAAAATCTTTTTTTGCACATCAATAGCTAATTTATTTGAAGCAACTATTTTTTCACGGTTTAAAAAATTTAAAAAGGTTTGTTTTGAAAAGAAATTCATCTCTTCAAAATCGGATTGATTTTCCAACTCAGCAGCTTTTTTACTTCTTTCGCTTCTTGCAGGCGATAAAAAGAAGGTTTCAATACCTTGTAAAGTTTTAGCTCTTTGTTTATTTGGAGCTGCATTTGCATGGATAGAAATAAATAAATCCGCCATTTTTTCATTAGCCATAGAGGTTCTATCTCTTAAGTTTATAAATTTATCTGTACTTCTAGTATAATAAATTCTATATCCACGTTTTTTAAGCTCATTACCAAGTTTTAAAGCCACGCTTAAAACTACATCTTTTTCTCTAACACCCTTATCACCCAAAGTACCTGGATCTTTACCTCCATGACCTGGGTCAATTACTATGATTTTACCTGATTTTTTAATGGTAGCTTTTGCGGTTTTTGAAGTAGTTTTTGTCGGTGCTTTCTTAACCTTTTTTTCAAAGCCTATAAATAATTCCTCATCATCTAAATCAAGATTAGTTTTAAAATCACTAGTAGAATTTAAAACAACTCTTACTGTAGTTTTATTAAACTGCACTATTGTAATGGATTGATTTTTATTGATATCGATTTTTTTTCTATCGCCTTCTAAAATAGCTTCAAAGCTTACAATAGAACGATATGTTTTACCATCTTTAAAAGAATTGATTTTAATATCTTCAATATCAATATCATTGTTTAATTTTAAATTAACACCATTTTTATCTTTACTTGATTTTAAAATATATAAAGGCTCATTTTTAACAACTTCTTTTTTTACTTCTGTTTTTTTAGCTTCTTCTTGTTTTTTAACTATAGGTTTGGGTTCTTCTTTTTTTTCTACTTTTTCAAGTCCCATAAAAAGACTTTGATCTTTAAGCTCTATTTTGATCTTTAATTCTTTTTTTGAACTTAAGACCAAACGCATACTTGTTGGGTTAAATTGCGATACGATAATATCAAAATCTTTAAATTCAAAAGTTCTCTTAGGCCCTTTTAAAATCCCATCAAAATCTGCAACATAACGAAAATTTTTATCACCTTTGAGAGTAAAGTTTTTAATGTCTTTTTGGCTGATTTTTTCACTTAAATCAAGTAAGATGCCATTATCTGATTTCTTTACATCAAGCACAAAAAGCTCTTTTTGCACCGGAGCTTTTTTATCTTCTTTTTTATCTTCTTTTTTATCTTCTTTTTTATCTTCTTTTTTATTAATAGGTGATGTGGTATTGGTTTCAATTTTTGTTTGTTCTTTTTTTATTTTTTGATCTTGTATAACTTTTAAAGCATTTTTTAAACGCGAAATTTCTTCTTCACTCACTCCACTTTCTTTAAGCTCTTGTACATAAGCTTTATCATCAAAGCCTAAAGAATTTGAACTTATGATTAATCTTTTTAAAATCTCATTTTTTTCTTCATTATTATCATTAATCACACTTTGTATATACAAAGATTTTAACTGCTGGTGTAATTGTAGTTTTTCTTCTGAATTAGAAGTTAAAAAATTTTGATCAAATTTCTTAACTTCTGCATTAGCAAAAACACTAAAACAAAATAATAAAAAAATAAAAAATATTCTAAGCATCTTCGCCATTAACTAATTTTTTCATTAGCTCTTCTACACTAATAAGCTTATCTAGTCTATATCCATTAGCCCCTGTAAAAAATAAGCCTGTTTCTTTTTTACCACTCCAAGCATCATATAATCTATCTGCTATACAATAACCCACCTTAGTAGCTTCCTTGCCTCTACCGCATGGTGCAACACAATTACTCACACAAGAAATTTTTGGCCCCATTCTTTTATCTACTAAATTTAAAAGGTTAGTTCTTACCCCTCTTGCAGGATAGCCAACTGGAGATTTTAAAAGCTCAATATCTTCTTTTTTACAATCTAGCAATACTTGTTTAAAATCATCACTCGCATCGCATTCAAAAGTTCCTATAAAGCGAGTTCCCATTTGAACGCCACTTGCCCCTAAAGACATCATTTTCTCTATATCTTGCTTATCCCAAATTCCACCTGCAGCGATTAATGGTATATCTCCCCAGTTTTTAATTTCTTGTGCAACTTGTGGTACTACATTTTCTAATTGATATTCATCCATTAAACATTGCTCATAAGTAAAACCTTGATGTCCACCACTTTTTGGTCCTTCAACTATAACTGCATCAGGCAAGCGATTATATCTACTTTGCCATCTTTTGCAGATAATTTTTAAAGCTTTAGCTGATGATACAATAGGCACCAAAGCAACATCAGGATAATCCTGTGTAAATTCAGGTAAATTTGTAGGAAGCCCTGCGCCTGAAACTATTACATTAAAACCAACTTCACAAGCATTGCGTGCAATTTGCGCATAATTATTACTTGCATATAAAATATTACAGCCTAAAGGTGCGTCTTTACAAACCTTTCTAGCATTATCTATCAAGGCTTTTAAACCTGCTTTTGAGTAAAAATTATCACTACCATAAGGCTTTGCATTAAACTCTTTATCTATGTGTATTCTATTTTCATAATATCCAGTTCCTACTGAAGAAATAATCCCTAATCCACCATTTAAAGAAACCGCAGAAGCAAGTTTGTCCCAACTTATACCAAGTCCCATACCACCTTGAAAAATAGGATATTTTATCTCATGCTTTCCAATTTTTAAAGCTTTAAAACTCATCATATTACCTTTAATTTTGCAAATTTTCTTTTTCCAACTTGTAAAATATATTCACCGTTTTCTAGTTGGTATTGTTCATCTTGAACTTTTTCTCCATTAACACTTACTGCATTAGAATTAATCAATCTTCTAGCTGCTGAAGTAGAGCTTTCCATTTTACACTCTACTATAGCTTTTGCTAGCCAAATACTACCTTCTAAGGCAAAACTTGGCATATCACTAGGAAGCTCTTTTGCACTATGAACTTTATCAAATTCTTCCTTAGCTTTTAAAGCACATTCGCTTGAGTGAAAACGTGCAGTAATTTCCAAAGCTAAATTTTCCTTAGCTTTTTTAGGATGTAATGAACCATTTTTAATATCATCTTTTATTTGTGAAATTTCATTTAAGCTTTTTTCACTTAAAAGCTCATAATATCTAAACATCAACTCATCACTTATACTTAAAACCTTAGCATACATATCTTTGGCATTTTCAGTCACACCAATATAATTTCCCAAGCTTTTACTCATTTTATTTACACCATCAAGGCCTTCAAGTAATGGCATCATCATCACCGCTTGCTCTTTTTGGCAATTATATACTCTTTGAAGCTGTCTACCCATTAAAAGATTAAACTTTTGATCCGTTCCACCCATTTCTATATCACTTTTTAATGCAACACTATCATAACCTTGCAAAAGTGGATATAAAAACTCACAAATTGATATAGGACTTTGCTCTTTAAAACGCTTGGTAAAATCATCTCTTTCAAGCATTCTAGCAACACTAAAAGTCGAAGTAAGTTCTACTATACCAGCAGCACCAAGTTCATTTAGCCATTTAGAATTAAAATGAATTTGAGTTTTACTTGGATCTAAAATCTTAAAAACTTGCTCTTCATAGGTTTTGGCATTTTTAAGTACTTCTTCTTTATCAAGCTTTTTTCTTGTAGCACTTTTTCCTGTTGGATCACCGATTTGAGCAGTAAAATCACCTATTAAAAACTGCACTATAGCTCCATGCTTTTGAAGCAAAGCCATCTTACTTAAAACTACAGTATGCCCCAAATGCAAATCAGCAGCTGTAGGATCAAAACCAGCCTTTACAAAAAAATTTTCACCTTTTTCATAGTAATTTTTTACCAAAGAAACTAATCTTTCCTCATCAATAATTTCTGCTATTCCTCGTTTAATTTCTTTAATAATTTCATTAATATCCATAAAAAACCTTTTTTTAGTGATTATTATACGCATCATTTAAAGATGTAAAATCTAAGATTTTATATCTAGCTTTTAATCTTTCTTTTGCATTTTCAACATCTACATTATTAGGTAACTCAACTTGTACTTCAAAATAATTTGCCACCACAGGCTCTGAATCAGCTGAATTGATACTTAAAACATTAATCTGCATTTTAGCTAAAGTAGTTAGAAAATCTGCTAAAGAACCTTTTTTATTTTCTATAGAAACGATGATTTTGTAACTTTTTATCGAGCTATCATTCCAAGAAACAAAAACCATTTCTTTATTATCTTCTATCATTTTCATTGCTTGCTCACAAAGCTTATGGTGTATCGTTGCTCCAGTTGAGTGTCTAAAAGCAATGATTTCATCCCCTCTTTTAGGCCTACAACAATAATCAAAATTAATCGTGGTTATTTTATAATTAGAACCAATTACTATACTTTCAAATTTTTGCTCATTTTGCTCAAATTTAGCTGCTTGATTTTGCCCTACATATTTTCTAAGAGCTATAATTACCTCTTTAAAATAATTAAAATCCAAGGCAATTTGTCTGAGCTTTTTATTAAAATTTTCTTTTTCAAGCCATTCTTCTATAAGCTTAGAATCTTTATTAAATACTGTAGATAAAAGATTTATAGCAATTTTATTATTTAATTCTTTTTTCTTTTGCTTACAAAAATCTCTTATACTAGCTCTAGCCTTTCCTGTTTTAACACTATCTATCCAAGAACATCTAAAAAATTCTTCCTCTGAAGTTTCAATGCTAACTATATCTCCATTTTTTAACACAGTTAAAAGTGGCACTCTCATACGATTAACAAAAGCAGTTTTTGCATGAAGCCCTACTTTAGTATGAACCTCATATGCAAAATCCAAAGCCGTGGCTCCACGCGGCAAAGTGAAAATCTCACCTTTTGGAGAATACACCGCTATATCTTCAATATATAAACTATCTTTTGCATATTCATAAAGCTCAATAGCATCACAATCTTGTATGTTATTTCCTTCTTCTTTACCGTGCATGGAAATATCTGCAAGCCAATCTAGATTTGGCGTTGTTATATTTCCTTCTTTGTATTTCCAATGTGCTGCCACGCCAAATTCAGCAGTCTTATGCATATCAAAGGTGCGAATTTGAGCTTCTATAATATTTTTTGCATCAAAAAGTGTTGTGTGTAAGGTTTGATAACCATTTTGTTTTGGCAAGGCTATATAGTCTTTAAATCTTGAGATTAAAGGATTAAAATGCGTATGTAAAATTCCTAAAGCCAAGTAACAATCATAAACTTTTTCTACCAAAATTCTTACACCTAAAAGATCTAAAACCTCATCAAGTCCTACACCTTTTCTTTGCATTTTCAAATAAATAGAATAATTATGTTTAATTCTTTTATGTATAACAAAACTGCCTTGCCTAAAACCATTCTCTAAAAATAACATTTCTATCTTTGAAATAAATTCATTAAATCCAAGTTGAATTTGTTGATCTTTTGCATTTATATAATTATCTATTTGTGCATACTCATCAGGTAGTAAAAATTTAAAACTTAAATCTTCAAGTAAATTTTTTATACTTGAAATTCCAAGTCTGTGAGCTATAGGTGCATATACTACCAAGGTTTCTTCGCTGATTCTTTTTTGTTTATCTTCTCTTAAAAAATTTAAAGTAAGCATATTGTGTAATCTATCGCAAAGTTTTATTACAAGCACACTCACATCTTCAACACCAGCTAAAAGCATATTTCTAAAAGTCAAAGCAGATTTTGCAAGTTTTTCATTAGAATTAGAGCGTGTAAGATGATCTTCTCTAATACTGACTATTTTAGTTAAACCTTGAACTAATTTGGTTACCTCTTCACCAAAATTTGCATTTAATTCCTCTTCGCTGCAATTTGTATCCTCTAAAACATCATGCAATAATGCAGCGATGATCATAGACTGTACAGGGCTTAAAAAAGCCACAAAAGAAGCCACTAATATAGGGTGAACCGCATATGGTTCCCCACTTTTTCTAAATTGTCCTTCGTGTTTTTGGATACAAAAATCTACTGCTTTTTCTAAAACAGCAGATTGTGGGAAGACCATAAAAAGGATTTCTTTTGCTCTTTGTAAATCCTTACAATTTTTAACATCATCAACAAGTTTATCTAACAACAACTCATCATTTACTAGCTTCAATAAATCCCTCTAAAACGATTTTATCTTCTGCTATTTCATGTAAAGCAATGTCGGTATATTTGTATTTATTTTTATCTAAATTTACTAAAGGTTCTGCACCATTTGCAAGCTCTTCAGCTCTTTTAGCTACTACAAGAGCTAGTTTATATCTATCATCTTTTAGTTTTTTTAATGCTTTTGCAGCTATTTGTTCTACTCTCATTTTTATCCTTAATCTTGATTTTTAACAATAGAGCATAAACTCATATCGCCTTGGATGATTTTTAATAAATTTCCTTCTTTAAACATATTACACACCACAATAGGTAAAGCATTATCTTTAGCTAAGGCTATTGCAGTATCATCCATAACTTTAATATTATCATGCAAAGCTCTTTCATAACTTAGCTCATTAAGCATAATTGCATCATCATATTTTTTAGGATCTTTATCATAAATCCCATCTACCTTAGTTGCTTTAATAATCATATCTGCTTGAATTTCTACCGCTCTTAAAGTCGCAGCAGTATCTGTAGTAAAATAAGGATTACCCGTACCACAAGCAAAAATAACTATACGTCCTTTTTCTAAGTGTCTATGTGCTCTTCTCATGATATAAGTTTCACAGAATGCTTCCATTTGAATAGCGCTTTGAACCCTTACATCAAGCCCAGCACTTTCTAATGCTTCTTGCATAGCTATAGAATTAATCACAGTAGCAAGCATACCCATATGATCACCACTTGTTCTTTTTATAAGTCCATCTCTTGCAGCAGATACCCCTCTAATGATATTTCCACCGCCTATTACTATACCTACTTCAACATTTTCATTAATCAAGCTTTTTATTTCAGAAGCTATGTATTTTAAAATAGAATTTTCTATACCAAACCCATTTTCTCCAGCCAAAGCTTCTCCAGAAAATTTAACCAATACTCTTTTTCTTTTATTGTTCATTAAATTTCTCCTTTGATTTGAAACTATATCAAAATTCGCATTAAAAAAAACTAATTTATTTAATCATCTCTAAAGGATTGATATGAAAATTCTTTTGCGTTACTTCAAAAGTTAAATCACTTTCAACCCTACCTATAATATAACCTTTTTTGATATTTCTACCCACTTTAACACCAGGTGCAATTTTATCTAAATGCGCATAAATAGTATGTATACCATCTTTATTTTCAACAATCACAACTTGTTTTAAAGTTGGAGTTGCTTTTGCAAAAACTACTTTACCATCTAAGACATTTCTTACTGCAGCATTAGCACTGTCGCTTTTTAAAACCACATTTTCATTATAAATTTTAATATTATAAATAGGATCAATATAATTTCCAAATTTTTGCTTTACCGTGTAAGATTCTAAAGGAGCGATTGTCTTAGGACCGCTATAGCGCTTAACACTGCTTGTTTGATAACTTGAGCCTACTTGTTTAACATTTGAGCTTGGTTTTTTGTCTTCTTTTTTTTGTGCTAATTTTTCTTCTTCTTTTTCTTTGATAATTTTTAATTTATTAAGTGTTTTTCTTAATTCTTGTTGTTGGGCTTGTAAATTAGAAAGTTTTCTAGTATAAATTTCTTTATCTGTTTTTTGCTTAGCTATTTCTTGTTCTTGCTTTTTTCTAAGATTTTTAAGCTCATCGATTTGATCTTTATAGGCTTTTAAATTATTATTAATTGTAGTAATTTGAGTTTGCTTTTCTTCTATTTTTTTACTTATATTTTCATAATCTTTTGAAATTTGATAAAATTCTTCTTTGAAAATTTTATCCAAAACCCCAACTAATTCTAAAGCTATGATACTATCTTCACTTTCAATATAATTTTTAGGAATTGCCAAATCATAAGCAAAATCTTTAGCAATTAAATCAATTATTTTTCCTTCGATTTTGTTTTTATTTTGCAAAAGATCTTTATTTTGCGCATTGAGTTGCTCTAGCGCTTTTATTTGAGTTTTTACTGAACTTTCAAGTTTAGAAGTTTTCGAAGTTAAAGTGCTAATTTCTGAAGCGATTTTTTTTAGATTTTTTTCATTATCTAAAATTTCACTTGCTAAATCCTCTAACTTTTTAGAAAGTTGCTTTACTATACGTTCATTTTCTTTAATATCTTTTTGTTTTTGTGCAATTTCATTTGCAAATAAAACAGAAAAAGAAAACAAAAAAAGCAAAAAGCATTTTTTCATTTTCTAACCTTAAACATTACAAAATTCACACAAGCAAAACAAACACAAAGCATTGCTAAAAAAATCAAAAACAAATGTGTGAAAATACTTATTTTAGGTAAGCTAATGTCCACACTTTGTAAGGCTAGTTTAATGGATTCAAGATCATAAACTTGGGTAAAAAATAATACAAGCAACAAAAATGCTATAAAACAATCAATAAAAACAATCTTATAAAGCATAAAAGATCTAAACCAAAACGGCGCCCCAAGCAAACACATGATTTCAACTCTTTGAGTATGCTCAAAAAGCCAAATTTTCATTTGCTTAAGCAATAATACAAAACTAAGCAATATTATAATAAACAAGAAAAACCATAATAAAAATTTCACCAAAACCAAAAGTTTGTAAATTTTTGTATGCGTTTTTGCAAAAGTCTCCACTCTAGTAATATTAGGATTTTTTAAAAGCTTATCTTTTAAAGTATTTAGCTCATCTTCTGATAAAAGTTTATTGAGTTTTAAAGTATAAAATTTTGGCAATGTAGCCTTTAAAACTTCTATATTTTTAGCTGATATATCATTTTTAAGTCTATCTATCATTTCATTTGGATTTAAAATTTCTAAAGACTGAAAATGATTTACTTGATCCTCTATGCTTTTTTTATCCAAATGAGTTTTACCTACTAAAATAATATTATAATCTTTATTTAAAAGTTTTTCATAATGCTCTATAGTTTTGTTTGTAATGATTAAAAACTCAAAAGCAAACATCATTACCATTAAAGCAAATATCAAAGAAAGATGATTTTTAAATGATTTCATTCATTCTCCCATTTTCTATATTAAAACGACGATAATCAAGTCTTAAATTAGTAGGAATTCTATGCGTAACAACAACTACACAAGTTCCAAGTATTTCTCTAGCTGATTTTAATAAAGTCCATATAATATCTGAAGAATACTCATCCAAATTTCCCGTTGGTTCATCACATAAGAGTAATTTTGGATTATGTGCTAAAGCTCTTGCCATAGCCACGCGTTGTTGCTCTCCACCTGAAAGCTGAGCTGGCTTCTTATCAGCTTTGAAAGTTAAATTTACATGCTTTAAAAGCTTTGCGGCTTGTTCTTTGCATACATTCTTACTATAACCTTTAATCATCAAAGGTAGCATTACATTTTTCTCTACGCTAAATTCTTGAACTAAACGATAGTCTTGAAAAATAATTCCTATTTTTTGCCTAAGCTGTAAAAGCTCAGCATTAGAAATATCCACTAAATCATTATTACAAACTTTTAAATTCCCACTTATTGGCTCTAAATCTCCATAAAAAGATTTTAACAAAGTTGACTTTCCACTACCACTTTTTCCTGTAATAAAAACAAAATCATTATCTTTTAGCGAAAAACTGGCATTTTCTATAACAAGTTCATCATAACCAAGACAAAGCTTTTTAGCTTCTATCATCACTGCTTTTCCTTATTTATTTTATAAATGATTATTTGATATAAGAATACAATATTTCTCTTAATTTTTCTATAGCTTTTAAATTTTCTTTAGTTCTAAAAGGCTGTTCAAAAATAAATTCTATCTTTTGTGTGTTTAAAGCTATATAAACATGCTCGGGCTTATAAAAAGCACCAAAAGCTATTTTAATGATAAGCTCATCATCTTTAATGTACATTTTTTCAAAATGCAAGAAAAAATCCTCACCTTTAAAAACTTCATTTTTAAAATTCTTTTTTATACAAGCTAATTCTTCTGCGTTTAATCTTAAATCTTCAATGACAAATTTTTGATCCTTGCTTAAACTTTCACTCTTGCTAAAACCACTAATGATTAAATCATATATATCTTTATTTTGTCTTTTCCAGCGATCTTCGTATTTGCTTGAAATTTCTAAATTTTCATTTTTTTTGATTAAAGCTTTTAAATGCGAAAAAGTTAAAAAAGTTTCTAAAGTAAAATCAAAATACGAAAAACTATCTGTTCTAAGTTCAAATTGCCCATTTTCTTTTAAAACCCTAGCGCATTCATTTGCAAAATTTAACCCGACTACCCTACGATGAGGCTTTTTATCCCAAGGAACAGGAAAATGCAAAAAGATTTTATCTATCAAGTTAGACTCAAGTACGCTTAATAATAATCTTGCATCAGTTTCTATTAATAAAACATTATTTAAGTTTTCGCTTAAGGCAAGTTTAGCTACTTGCTCCAACGCAGGGGTGTAAATTTCTATACCTATAATCAAAACATCAGGATTTGATCTTGCTTGATAAAGCAAATGCCTACCACTTCCAAAACCTATTTCAATAAAAATTTGCTTTTTGTTTTTTATTTGCTCTAGTAATTCTTTTAAATCATTAGCGATTAAAGGGGTTTTTTGGATTAACCTTGTATGTTTTAATGCTACAGCTTCACAAACTACATCTTGAGTGAAATTTTCTTTAAACACAAGTAAGGTTTTTTGCAAATATCCAATTTGCGAAGGCTTAGTGTGTTTTTCACCTTTAATAAGCCATTCTTGTTTTTTTTTATCTTTTTTAATCTGCAAAAAAAAGTTTTCTTGCTTTATGCGCGTAAAAAGCAAGTCTACATTTTCACCTTTAGCAAGCCATAAAAATTCAACCCCATCTTTTTCAAAAGGAAGTTGAATTTCTTTTAGAATTTTACACTTAAAATTTGGCATTATTTCACCGCTGTAAATTTATCAGAAGCTTTTGATTCTATACCATTTGCATCAATTGCTATAACCTCATAACTATATACTTTTCCAGGAACAGCCGTGATGTCTTTTAATTGTTTAGATTTAATCTCTTTAAACACAGCATTACTTCCACCACCGCTTCTTTTAACTATATACTCTTTAGCTCTATCATCATTATCAACCCATTCAACTCTAATACCATCATCTTCAACAGCACATAAAATAATACTTGGTGCTAATGGTGCCCCTAAGGTAATACCTTCTACAGGCTCACTTGCTATAGGACTTTCCAAGCCATCTTTATCGACCATACTCACTTTATAATATCTTTTT
The DNA here is from genome assembly GCF_024723605.1 of Campylobacter sp. LMG 17559. NCBI lineage: Bacteria > Pseudomonadati > Campylobacterota > Epsilonproteobacteria > Campylobacterales > Campylobacteraceae > Campylobacter > Campylobacter sp. LMG 17559. The sequence continues at coordinate 3,074 of NZ_JANQCZ010000010.1, read as the reverse complement.
TCAGCCACGCCTTTAACCACATCTTCATAAGTATTTTCAGAAGTTTTAGCTACCACGCTAAAAGGTAAAAAGGTAGTTGAACTAGAATAAATTTTATAATAAGCAAAATCAGCATAATCAATTTTATCCCAAGTTAAAATGATTTTTCTTGGCGCGTCTTTACTTGCTTGTAAATTACTTACCATAGGAGGAAGTGCTTTGGTGGTTGATTCTACTATTTTACTTGGAGTACTTTTAATACCATCATAAGTTAAAGCTATGATTCTATATTGAAAACTCTCATCAGGCTTTAGTGAATCATCTATATATTCAGCACTTAAGCGATTTTTAACCCTAGTTAATTCTTTAAATTTCATATCTTTCATATTTGCACGCTCAATGATATATGAATTTACTCTTACATCAGGGTGTGGTCTCCAAACTATTTTTACACGATTTGGCAAACCCACAATAGCTTGCACAAAAGGCACTGGATCAATCACTCTATTGGTAAAAGCTTCTATGCTTACACCATCTTGAGAAACTTGTCCAAGCTCATTAAAAGTTTTCATAGAATAATAATATCTTGTATTTGGCTCTAAATTTGTATCAGTATAATGAGTTTGAAATTTATTTTTAATTTTTGCTATAAGCTCCATAGGTGCACCAGCTGCATTTGCTCTATAAATGTAATAGCCTGCTATATTTTGATCATACAAAGGTTCCCATTCAAAAGCTATGCTTGTAATATCACTTATACTTTTAATATTTGAAATTTTTGGTAAAGTATCATTTACTTGAGCAATTTGAGGCGAACTCATAGTTGTACTACAAGCACTAAAAGCCAAAGCAGAACTTAAGATAATCCAGTGAAGTTTTTTCATCTATCTCTCCTTGTGTAAAATTTTCTTTTAAAATTTGATAAAAATCATCAAACATAGGAGCTTTTATAAACATTAACTCTTTAGTCCTAGGATGAATAAAATAAATCAAATACGCATGAAGCATTACTCTATTATACTTTATTTTTCCTTTATATCCGTATAATTCATCTCCTAAAATATAGCGATTAAAATCTGCCAAATGCACCCTGATTTGATGGGTTCTTCCTGTATATAATTTAGCAGCTATTAAAGAGCAGTTTTTAGCACTTAATAAATTTATAAAATCTGTTTTTGCATTTTTTGCTAAATAATTTTTAGTATTTGTAGTAATTTTTTTAAGCCTATTATTAGGACAACGCATAATGGCTTTTTCATTACTCATTTTATCATTTTTCAAAGGCAAGTCACTCAAAGCAAGATAAAATCTTCCCATACTTTTATCTAAAAGCTGATTTGCTAAAAATTGATGTGCTTGATTGTTTTTAGCTATGATGATAGCTCCGCTTGTGCCTTTATCAAGTCTATGCACAAGTCCCGCTCTATGCTCTCCATTTAAATTTGATAAAGCATAACCCTTATGTAAAAGCCAATCCACCAAAGTCGCTTCTTTAACACTACTTGCACCATGCACGACAACATTAGGAGCTTTGTTTAAAACTAAAACATCATCATCTTCATATAAAATTTCTATGTCAAACTCAGGCGTGTAACTTTCTTTGGCTTCTTTTACTAAAGGTAAAAAAATGCTTATTTCATCTTTTTGTTTTATTTTTTTAGAACTTTTATTTTCTAATTTTTCATTAATATATATGCAGTTTTCTTTGATAAGTTTAGTAACTTGCGAACGACTTTGTTTAAGTATATCTGATAAAAAAATATCCAATCTTTCTTCACAAAGCGATGAAATTTTTAGCATATTATATTTCCTTGTGATAAAATTTGCAATTTTAGCATATAATTACACAATATTTTGTAAAAAAGGTTAGCTTTGATAAAACTTGATAGAAGAATTCTAACGCATTTTGATTTTGTTCAACCTCTTTTAGTGTTGCCTATCATAGCTATATCTTTTCTTTTAATTTATGAAGCAAACACACGCTTAGCCGAAAAACAATTTATCTATACTTTAGTGGGTTTTGCAGGATTTGCATTTTTTTTCTTTTTACCTTTAAGAAGATTAATGTGGCTTATACCTGTGTTATATTGGATCAATATAGCTTTACTTTTGAGCGTAGATATTTTTGGTGTTGAAAAACTTGGAGCTAGAAGATGGCTTGAGATACCTTTTACGCATTTTACCATACAACCTTCTGAAATTTTCAAACCCTCTTTTATTTTAATGCTAGCTTATTTGATTTATCAAAACCCGCCACCTCATAATGGCTATGGTTTAAAACAATTTTTAAAGCTAAGTTTTTATATTTTACTTCCATTTTTACTTATAGCAGGAGAACCTGATTTAGGAACAGCTTTAGTACTTTTAATAGTGGGCTTTGGAACGCTTTTTATCATAGGAGTAAATTATAAAATTTGGCTTAGTATTTTTTTAGCTATAGCTATAGCTTCGCCTATTATTTATAGTGATTTTTTAAAACCTTATCAAAAACAAAGAATTCATGATTTCTTAGCTGAAGAGCCAAGTTACCATGTAAAACAATCCATCATTGCAATAGGAAGTGGTGGTTTGAGCGGAAAAAAGGCTGATGAAGCCACACAAACACATTTTAAATTTTTACCTATTTCTACGAGTGATTTTATCTTTGCATATTTGTCTGAAAGATTTGGTTTTATCGGTGCGGTTGTAATCATATTACTTTATACCTTACTCATTTTTCATTTATTGAGTTTAAATTATAAGCTCAAAGATGATTATTTTACAAGAGTAGTAACAAATTGCATTGCTTTATTTATTTTCATATATGTAGCAGTAAATATATCGATGACCATAGGTTTTGCTCCTGTTGTTGGTATACCTATGCCATTTTTTAGTCATGGGGGAAGTTCTTTTGCTACCTTTATGATTTTCTTTGGAATTTTACAAAATTTAATAACTTTTAGATATTTAGCAATAGAAAAAGCGGTAAAAATAAAATTCTAAATTTAAATTAAGGAAATAAAGATATAATAACATTTCTATTTTAACTTCTGGCGGATTTATAGCTCAGTTGGTTAGAGCAACCGGCTCATAACCGGTTGGTCGCAGGTTCGAGT